>DATDDN010000029.1:0-41305 GCA_036523795.1 Gallionellaceae bacterium
CGAGGATGTCCAGGCTTTGATTCAGGGCGGCCAGCCAGCCGGCCAGGGTGTCGCCCTTCTTGCGCAAAGCATCGGCGGCCTGACGCAGGCGCGCCAGTGGGGCATTGAGCGAGGGGTCTTCTGCATCGGCCAGGGCGAGAAAGCTGTCGAGCTGAGCCACCACGCCGCGTTTGCGCAGCAATTGCTCCAGCCGGAACACCCACTGCTTGCGCTCATTCGCTGCCGCATCGGAAAAGATGAACGGCGACTTGAGCAGGTCGAGCAGATCCTGGTAGTAGAAATCGCTCTGCAGCGCATCCAGCCAGCGCATCAGCACGGTGCTCACCGCCATGGTGGAGAGGGTCCAGCCGGTCTCGTCGCGCACCTGCACCTCCGCGCGCTCCAGCAGCGCGCGCACTCGGCGTGCGGCGAGGCGATCCTGCGCGACGATGGCGATGCTGCGCTTGCCGGCCAGCAGCCAGCGCCGCACCTGCACCTCAGCGGCGCGCGCTTCCTGCTCCAGGCCGTGGGCGCCGAACAGGCGCAGGCGCGCACCGAGCGCGCCCTGCGGGAAGTGCTCGCGCAGCTGTTGCGCCTGCTCGCGCAAGGCCGGTGCCGGAACATGCACATCAGCGTCTTGCCTGCCCCAGGCCGCCTGCACCACGGCAAAGGCCGGCGCAGCCGCCGCCAGCTCGCGCACATCAAAAATGGTGACCTCGGCGCGCTCGCCATAGGCCTGCAGGAAGCGCATTTCGGGGCGGGCCAGGTCGGAGGCGAGCAGCACATACAGAGGTGACTCGGCCTGCCGCGCCAGCTGCGCCAGGCGCTGCTGCATGGCACGCGCGGCATCCAGCTCGCCGCTCGCGCTCATGGCATACCACAGCTCGTGCACCACCCGCGCCTCGAACTGCATGGCGCTATTGCGGCGGGCCTGGTAGGCGCGTTCCAGCTGGTCGCGGAAGTCGGCCTCGCTTTGCGGCAGCGGCACCTGGAAGCGGGTCAGCTCGTCGAGCAGTTCCAGCAGCTCCGCGGTGATGCCCCACAGGTCGGCGTCGGGAAACCAGTTGCGTGCGCGCAGGGCCTGGTACAGGGTGGCGGCGCGGCAGCTGTCGGGCAGGATGGCTTGTTCAAGCGGCAGCGATTGCGCCCAGTCGGTGAGGGTGACCATCTGCGGCAGCAGCAGCGCCGGCAGCCCCGCGGCACGTGCCAGATGTTGCGCCAGCGGCTGCGCCACATGGTAGTTGGGCAACAGCACCACCACCCGGCGCAGGTCGGGCAGCTCGGCAGCATGTCGCGCCAGGATGGCGGCGGCGACCTGCTCAAAAAAAACAGCGGCCGCTGTATGCGTGCCGCCGCTATGGTTCTGCTTCATGTGTGCTTAACAGGGCGTTGACAAGCTACTGCGGTGGCCATCTGCGGCGTTGCGCGGTGCTCGCTCCCTCTCCTATCCACTTGATATGTCTCGGTCGCTCCGCTCCGTGCGCCTTGCATCTGGCCATCCTCGCTACGTTTTCAACACCCTGTTAACGTTTCAACAGATGAAGCTTGTCTTTCACTTCTTTCCATTTGTCCGCATCATCCGGCGCGTCCTTCTTCTGCACGATCACCGGCCACAGCTTCGCCAGCTCAGCATTCAGCGCGGTGAAATGCTTCTGCCCCTCCGGCAGGTCGTCCTCGGCAAAGATCGCCTCGGCCGGGCACTCGGCCACGCACAGGGTGCAGTCGATGCACTCGTCCGGGTCGATCACCAGGAAATTCGGGCCCTCGTGAAAACAGTCCACCGGGCACACCTCGACGCAATCCGTATATTTGCAGCTGATACAGGCTTCGGTCACTACATAGCTCATGGCTCGCTCCCCCGCGGATTCAGTGCGGCCATTCTAGCAGATGGCGCGGCAGGTTCGGAGGGGGATGATTTACGCATCAGAGCAGGTAGCGGTGGCGGCGGGCGCCTGGGAGATGTGGCGATCGCTCTGACCAGACTGGGCTCCTGGAGGCCGCGACAGATGATTGCCTGGCGCGGGTAGTGGAACGCCCCAGCAGGGCGGAGAATTCTGCCAGGGGCTGCGGCTTGCTGAAGTAATAGCCCTGGCAGAAGTCGCAGCCGCTCTGTTTCAGCAGTTCAACCTGCGCGCACGTCTCCACTCCCTCGGCAATCACGTTCATGCGCAGGCTGCGCGCCATGGAAATGATGGTTTGCACGATTGCCACATCATCCGCATTGTGTTCCAGCTCGGACACAAACGAGCGGTCGATCTTTAGCGTGTCGATGGCCATACGGCGCAGATAGGACAAGCTGGAATAGCCGGTGCCGAAATCATCCAGCGCAACCTTGAAGCCCATCGCCTTGCATGCCTGCAGCACATCCTCCACTTCGTGCGGGCGCATCAGGATGCTTTCCGTCAGCTCCAGTTCCACCATGGTGGGATGCGCACCGGTGTCGCGTATGACCTGCCGTAACAATTTTGGAAAATCGCCGTAGAGCAGCTGGCGCGCAGATACATTCACACTGACGGGCAATACCAGAGCACCTTCATCCGTCCAGAGACGGGTTTGCTCACAGGCGCCATACAGCACCCATTCGCCGATGCTGTTGATGATGCCGCTTTCTTCCGCAATGGGAATGAACCTGCCGGGCGAGATCGTCCCCAGCTCGGCGTGGTTCCAGCGGATCAGCGCCTCGGCCCCGACCAGGGTGCCTTCGCGCATATCCACCTTGGGCTGGTAATGCAGTTCAAATTCGCCCCGCTGCAAAGCCTTGTGCAGGTTGTTCTCGATGGTCAGTCGCTCCAGCGAACGTTCATGCATGGCTTCGGTATAGAAACGATAGCCCGCACGCCCGCTGCCCTTGGCGTGATACATGGCGGCATCCGCATGCTTCATCAGCATGCCGAAATCATCGCCATCATCCGGAAACAGGCTGATGCCGACACTGGGCGTGCTGTGCAGCTCGGTCCCGTCCACCTGATAGGGAAAGGACAGGGCGGCGCCAATTTTCTGCGCCATGGAAGCCGCTTCGCTGGCGTTGCGTATGGGTGACAGCATCACCACAAACTCGTCCCCGCCGGTGCGCGCAACGCTATCCTGTTCGCGCAGGCAGCTGACCAGGCGCCCGCCGGCGATAAGCAGGATGTGGTCGCCCATTTCATGACCCAGTGTGTCGTTGATCACCTTGAAATGGTCGAGATCGACCATCAGCAACGCCAGACGCTCGTGCCGCAGCCTGGCACTGCAAATGGCTTTTTCGACCCGGTCCTGCAACAGGCGCCGATTGGGCAGGCCCGTCAGCTGGTCGTGGTACACCAGGTCTTCAATCTGGCGCTGGGTGTTCTTCTGCGCACTGATGTCGCGCAGCACCATCACCACACCGCTGAGCACGCCGCGTTCATCGCATACCGGCGCAACGCTGTCCTCTATTGCCAGTTCACACCCATCGTTGGTGACCAGCAGAACATTGCGTGCTTCGCGCAGCGCATTTGACTGCACACGATCAACCGGATCGGGCAAGGGCTTGCGCGTATCCGCCTGGATCAGCTGCAACAGCTGGGTTAGTGGCCTGCCCTGCGCCTGTTGCTGCGTCCAGCCGAGCATTCTCTGCGCCGGCACATTCAGATATTCGGTCTGCCCCTGTGCATCCGTTACCACGACAGCCTCGCCTATGGATTGCAGCACGACATGGGAGCGCATGTAGGTGGAGGAAAGACGCTCCAGCAGACGATGGAACAGGTAGACGCCGGCAAGCGCCAGCGCCGGCAGCAGCAACCACAGCGCGGCCCATTTCCAGCTTCCCAGTGACCAGCCGCTCCAGGCGCCCAGCACCAGCTGCGCCTCATCTCCGGCCGTCCTGCCCAGCTCGCCAAACACATGCATCCAGCCCAGCTCGCTGACCAGCACTACCGAAAGCATGACGGTGCACAACAAGACAACGAACCGGCGCAAACGCTGGTAATAACGTGTCGTCACTTCCAGCCTGTTTTCGACCATGGCAACCTCCCCCTGACTTCCGCCGAACGGAAGTTGTAGCCTCATTCCCCTGGTTCCAGTCTTAGTGCATGTTGGGAACTGCCCTCTGCGCCTGCCTGATGAAATCACGCTCACGGTTGATCAGGATGTCTGCCAGCAAATGCTTGTTGATGCCGTGAAAGCGAACAAAGTGCAGCCCCACGCGAAACTTGCCCTGCTCCGGAACGTAGATCGGCGTGCGCATACTGCACTCGACCCCTGCAATGTGCTTCGTCACGCGGCCGAATGCGAGCGGCGCTTCCAGCAGCAGAATCAGCCTCTGCACTGTATGAATGTTCGCATCGGCATGAAATCCCGCACCTCCCAGGGACACATCATGCAAGCGGCCGTGAAAAACCTCCTTGCCGTGTTCATCTTTCGTCAGCAGTACCGCCATCCAGTCAATCGCATAACGTTTGTGCTGCCGCCTTTCATGCAATACCTGTCGATCCACGCTTCCCCCCGGATAATATCCATACTGCTAAAATGGGCAGCCAATACCTCAATGTGAGGTAGACTATTTCCCATTCTGGAGGGTTTTATAGCTTTCCCCGTGTTTGGGCCGATAGCTAGCTGAACTGCTAGGTCGGCACGGCACGGTGCACACCGGCAATCACCCTCTCGGACGCAGCAAGTATTATTGTCGGCACGAGCTTATAATGCCGAGTCAGGGACAGTTCATGAATTCCATCGAACATTTTTCAGCATTGCTCAACTGCCAGTCTGTTGATGACTGGCGCGCCCTGGTATTGCGCATGGGAAGCGAACTGGGCTATGCGAAAGTGCTGTTTGCCGTTATTCCCAATCGCCAGGCCGCACTGGAAAAGGACAATGCCTTTCTGTGCACCAGCTACACCGCCAACTGGCTCAACTGGTACAGCCAGAACAAGATGGAATATGTCGACCCCGTGGTTTCGCACTGCGCCACCCGCACTTCCCCGCTGGTATGGTCGCCCGAGATCTTTGCCAGCAAGCAGCAACAGGCCATGTACGAAGAAGCGAGCAGCCATGGCTTGCGTGCAGGGGTCAGCCTGCCCATGCATGGCGCCAACGGCGAGAAAGGCCTGTTCAGTTTTGTGAACGACACGGCACCGGGCAAGCGTGCCCAGCAGGAACTGCGGCAACATCTGCCGGATTTGCTGCTGATGCGGGATTTTGCGCTGGACGGTGCAACGAAATTCATACAGCCGCAAGGCCCCAGCAAAGAAACGCCAACGCTGACCCAACGCGAGGTGGAATGCCTCAAATGGTGTGCAGCCGGAAAATCGTCATGGGAAATCGGGCAGATCCTGCAATGCTCCGAGGCGGTCATCAATTTTCATATCGGCAACGTACGGCGCAAATTCGATGTCACCTCACGCCGTCACGCCGTTGCCAAGGCTATCCAGCTGGGCCTGATCAACTCTCTCTAGGCCTGCGTGCCGCAGCAGCGGCACGGGCAGTACATCTCATTGCTGGGCACCGCTCAGATCATTGTCGCTAATCACGCCGTTCAAGTACAGATTCAGCAGGATGGACACCGGTGCCGGGATTTCCAGGCCGGTCTCAAAACGGCTGCCCCGGGACTGGGTGACGCCAAACCTGGACCAGAAACGGGTTTGGCTCTCCTTGATGGTCTTGCGATATTCACGAATTTTTTGTGCGCTCATGATGCCTCCTTCAATTGCGGTTAAGTAACACTGTGGCGGCCTGCCAGCAGCTGGCGTGAATTCTGCCCAAAGACGCAAGACCCTCCTACCTATCTGTTCGGATAGTTACCAAGCATAACCATTCAGCATATTTTCTATGCGCGGTGGGTATGTCAATTAACTAGAACTTACGGAGGAAAAGTCATGTCGCCCTGCATCCAAATTGGTCCACGTCGTGAATTTCAGAGCAGTGAGCTGTGGGATATGTACCGCCTGCGCGCAAAAGTCTTCAAGGAGCGCATGAAGTGGGACATTCCCGTTTTGAGTGGCATGGAAATTGACGGCTACGACGCACTTGACCCACATTACCTGCTGATCAAGGAGAGCAACAACACCGTGCGCGGCTGCTGGCGGCTGCTGCCCACCGAAGGGCCCTACATGTTGCGCGACACCTTCCCCGAGCTGCTGAACGGTCGTGCCGCCCCAACTGATGCCCGGGTATGGGAGCTGAGCCGCTTTGCCCTGGAAAGCGAGGGGAGCCAGGGTTTTGGCTTCAACCAGGTGGCGCTGGAATCCATGCGCAGCCTGTTCCTGTTTGGCAAGCGCAAGGGCATCGATCTCTACGTCACCGTGACCACCGTTGCCATCGAGCGCATGATGCGCCGCGCCGGCATCGTGATCGAGCGCTTCGGCCCGCCCATGCAGATCGGCGTGGAAAAGACGGTGGCGCTGGCCATTTTCAACAATGAGGAGACGCGCGAGGCGCTGTTCGGCCGCTACCAGGAAGCTGCCTGAGGCTGCCGCGCCGGCAGGCTTGGGCAACTACGCCCGCGCCAGTCCCTGCACCCAGTGGCTGTAGACCTGCTCCGCCAGGCTATGCAGGGCGGGCAGCTGCTCATCCAGCTGCGCCTGCATCTCGGCGGCCGACTGCACTGCCGGGCTGGAGGCGGACTCTGCCAGCTCGTCCGCCCCCACCCTGCACCAGTCGCGGATCATCTCGGCCGTCATCTCGATATGACATTGCATGGCGAGATGCTTGCCGACGGCAAAGGCCTGGTTGCGGCAATGCGGGCTGGACAGCAGGTGGATGGCCTGCGGCGGCAGGCTGAAGGTTTCGCCGTGCCAGTGAAAAGCCGAAAAACCCGGCACCTCGCCAAACCAGGCGCGGGCGGCGGCGCTGTCGGCAACCTGCACCGGGCCCCAGCCTATTTCCTTGACCGCATTGCGCGACACGCTGCCGCCCAGCGCCTTTGCCATCAACTGCCCGCCCAGGCAATGCCCAAGCACGGGCACGTCCTGCGCCACCGCCTCGCGGATCAGCTTCAATGTGTGGGGAATCCAGGGCAGATCGTCATTCACGCTCATCGGCCCGCCCATGAACACCAGCCCGGAATAAGTGCCGGCATCCTCCGGCAAGGTATCCTGCGCATCGACACGAATGAGCCGCCACGGGATACTGCGCGCGTCGAGAAAATCGGCGAAGTAGCCGGGACCCTCGGCGGGCGCGTGGCGGAAGATGGCAACGGGTTTCACGATTTTTTACCTCGCATGATAGAAGTGATCTTCACATTGTAGCGGTGCAATGTTGCCGCATAATCCACAATGCATGTGGGAATGCGGCCGTTGGTTATGCCGGCGACATAGGGTATTCTCCGCTCCAATCAGCACATGAATCGTAGTTGACAGGCAGTGCCACCCGAAATGTACCCCCATAATGCCCCCTTGACTGAGCAAAGAGCAACCATCCTGATCGTGGACAACGAACCAGAGGGCAAGAGCATCCTCGATCTGCTGCTCCAGTCCGCTGGGTATCTCACCCTCACTGCAGACGGTGAAGACGCTGCCCTTGCAGTCATCGCACTGCAACGGCCCGATTTGATACTACTCGATATCGTCGCGCCGGATTTGGACGGCTATCAGCTATTGAACCAACTTAGAAATAACCCGTCCTGCCTGCGCATTCCCATCATCATGGTTTCGGCACGCAAGGACGACCCCGACGAGGCGCTTAGCCTGGAACTCGGCGCGGATGATTACATCCGCAAGCCCTTCGAGCCGCGGCTGCTGCTTGCCCGGATTAAGGCTTGCCTGCGCCGCACCATGCCCCCCCCTCGAGACCATATCTCTTTTGGCAAATTCACCATTGACCGCCGCGAGCGCAGCGCGCACTTAGGCAAGCAGGAGATGGCGCTTACCGCAGCGGAATTCGATTTGTTATGGCTGCTCGCCAGTCACGCGGGACAGGTTCTTTCCCGCGCAGCTATTTTCTGGGCTACGCGGGGACTGGAATACGATGGACACGACCGCTCCATTGACATGCGCATCTCGCGCCTGCGCAAGCTCCTGCACGACGACCCGCACACCCCCAGGCTGATCAAGGCGATCCGCGGCCAGGGCTATCTTTTCTCCAGACGCGGCTGGCCGGAGTAGGCAAGCCAGGGCGGTCTGGCGCGGAAGCGCTCCTTGCCCCGCCACCTTACGCGCCATGACCGGCGCCCTGCCGGTGACAATCCGTTACACACCTTCAACAAATAAACCACAGACAGACTATGGTTAACTTGGGTAAAGTACGCGCGCCAAGAAGCCTTAACAATCGGCATCGTCAGATGCTCAAATTTTCAATCTCAAAATTGAGAGGAATCACATGAAGAAATTAAGTCTCGTAGCAGCATTGGTTCTGGCCGGTCTGGCTTCCCTGCCTGCCCAAGCGGCAGTTAACGTTCCCGCTCCTTTCGCAGTTATCATTAATCTGACAACTGCCTGTGCAATCAGTACCCCACCAGTGGGTATGACTATTGCCTATTTATCCAATGCGCCTGCGACATCCGCAACCATACCCGTCGGCATTACATGCACAAACACCCTCCCCTACGACTTGACAATAAGTACAACCCCGGCAGCGGCAGCAATTGCAAACCCAGTGACTAGCACAGCAGCAGCGTTGACTTATAACCTGAATATAGCGGCTGGTGGCGCTGGCGCCGGTGCCGCATCGACTACATCCTCACTCCTCGGGAATCATGGCAGCGGCACTGCGCAGACTTATACCATCGGCGCTTATTTGCCCTCACAATCGGGGACCTGCGGCACAGCCACCTGCACATCCACCGATACCTATTTCCTGAACGTCAGCTACTAATCGAGCGCCGTGCGCCCGAAAAATAGTTTACCGACGGCGGCTTGTCTTTTTCTGTTGGCATCTTGGGCCGTTCCGGCATGCGCCGCAACGGCCCAAGCTTCGTTTGCGGTGCAGATCCGGCTTAGCGCTCCCGTTCCTGTCGGTTATTGCATCAGCCAGACGCTGAGCCAAAGCACCCAGGCCGTCGTCACCGTAGTCTGCGGCAGCGATCAGTTCGTCAGCATGGAGCCGCGGCCCGGCAATTCATTTGTAGGGACGGATGGCGGGGCCTATCGCTTCCTGTTTGAACCGAGTGCTCTGATATTGAGAGACGATCCCCTGTGGTACATCGGCGCCGGCACAATCACCACCATGCACGTATTCCATGCAGAGGGACAAAACGACACGATGGAGCTCCTGGTAAGTTTCTAGGCTTGGTACCGCATGATTGATTACGCTGTAGCGGATACAGGCAATCGTCCTTAAGAAAACAAACACAACCGGAGGGAATCTTGAAGGTAAGACTCAGCAAATTGTTCCGCCTGGTCGCAGTTCCGAGCGTGATTCTGGTCACTCTCGCCGTTCAGCTCCCGGCCTGCGCCGGCCTATTCTCGGTAACCCCGGTGCGCATTTACATGACGTCCAAGGACCGTGCCGTGGCCGTCACTCTGACCAACGAGGGCGACAGCGAGATCGCACTGCAGGCCGATATCTACACCTGGACCCAGCAACCGGATGGCACGGACAGCATGGTGCTGACCGAAGACCTGCTATTGTCGCCGCCCATCATCAAACTGGCGCCCAGGGCGCGCCAGGTGGTGCGCCTGGCGATGCTGGCGCCACGCGATGCCACCCGCCAGATGACCTACCGCATGATCATGCGCGAAGTTCCGGAGCTTACACCGGCAAAGGACAAGAGTATTCAGGTACCGATTGCGCTGGCTTTGAATATGCCCGTCTTCGTCACCCCGCCTGTCGCAAAACGCGAGGTCAGCTGCGAGGTGAAGCGTGTCGATGCCAAGACCCTGCAGGTGCTATGCAGCAACACAGGGACAGCCTATGCGCAGATCCGCGAGGTGGTGCTGAAACGCGGGGACCAGCAACTGGCGCGCTTCGAGGGCGGCAATTACATTTTGCCCGGCGCGCGCAAGACCATCAGCATGAAGTCTACGCAGGAAGCCGGTCCGGGGGAGGCAGAGCTGACGGTCACGTTTGACGACAGCCAGAGCCAGACGGCGGTGGTTACACTCCCCTGAACAGATGCTCCATGCACCAGAGCAAGGCACACGCTCTAGCCGTCGCGATTGGGCTGGCTGCAATGCTGGGAGTGTCCGGCCCGCTGTTCGCACAGACCGCCACTGGTTCCTCTTCTGGCGCTGCCTCCGGCGACCGGTTAATCCCGCTGGAGGTGGTTATCAACAACACGGAGGGAGGCCAATGGGTGTTGCTGGAACGCAACGGCGCCCTGTACGCACCCGAAGAGGCTTTTGAGGAGTGGAGACTCAACCGGCACCCCGACACCCCGGTGGTGGACTATCGCGGACAGAAATGGATTCCGCTCAGCTCGGCGCCGGGTTTTGAGGCAAGATTCGACTACGCCAACCAGTCGGTCGAGCTTGTGTTCTCGCCCCAGGCGTTTGCCGCGACCCGACTGACAGAAAAGGTAGTCGTCCGGCCGGAACTGACCCCTGCCACCCCTGCCGCATTCCTGAACTATGACCTGTCCTACACCAGTTCGGCCTATCAAGATGCGCCCGGCAACCGCGAACTCGGCGCGCTCACCGAACTGGGCTTGTCTGCCGGCGGCGGCGTGCTCACTTCCAGCTTCGTCGGGCATAACCTGACCAGCGACGACAGCTCAACCGTACCCAGCAGCTGGGTACGCCTGGAAACCGTCTACAGCCGCGACTTTCTGGACAGCAACACAACCTTGCGGCTGGGCGACAGCACCACCCGCCGCGGCAGCTGGGGGCGCCCAGTCTATTTCGGGGGGCTGCAACTGGGGCGCAACTTCGCGCTCACGCCGGGTTTCATCAGCCAGCCCATCCCCATCCTCAGCGGCACTTCCGGGGCGCCGAGCACGGTGGAGCTGTATGTCAACGACGTGCTGCGGCAGACGTCGAACGTACCCTCGGGCCCGTTCACCATCGACAACTTTCCCTTGCTCACCGGCAGCGGCGACGCCCGCATCGTTGTGCGCGACGTGCTCGGCCGCGAGACCGTGCTGGACCAGCCCTTCTTCACCCATACCAGTTTGCTGGAACAAGGCCTGACCGACTGGAGCGGAGAAGTCGGCGCGGTTCGGAACAACCTCGGCATCAGCAGCGCCGACTACGGCCAGCGCTTCGCGTCCGGCATGATCAGGCACGGCTTGAGCAAGAGCCTGACTCTGGAAGCACAGGGCGAAATCGGGCAATCCACGCAGAATCTTGGCCTGGGCGCGGCTTACGCGTTGCCTTTCCAGGCGCTGGGGCAGGCGGCACTCAGCGCCAGCCAGGACCAGACCGCCGGGGCCGGGACCGACTGGGTGCTGGGAGTACAGAGAAGCAGCCTGCACCACGGCTACTCGGCCCGCATCGAGGGAGCCTCTGTCAACTATCGCCAACTCGGGCTGTCTGTGTTGCCCTACAGAATGCAGATCTCCGGCAACTATACCTATACGTCGGACTATTCAGGTTCGCTGGGTATGGCTTTTGCCCGCATAGCCACCTATGACCAGGGCGAGTTGACAACCTTCAGCGGCAATTACTCGACCCGAGTGTTCAATAAAAGCGCGCTGACCTTCACCGCCAGCCGGGTAGTCGGCAGCGAGGAGGGCTATTCCTTCGTTGTTTCACTCCTGATGCCGCTGGATAATAGAATCAACGTTACCAGCAATCTGACCCGCAGAGCGGGTCAGACAGAGGGTTATGTCAGCGCCAGCAAGAACCTGGGTTATGACACCGGAACCGGCTGGCGGACTCTGGCCGGAAACCGCGCCGGGCAGAATTACGGCGAAGGCGGCTTTTACTACCAGGGCGACAAGGGTCTGCTGACCTCCGATATGAGCGCTTCGGCAGCGACTCAGACCGTGCGCCTGGGCGCGCAGGGCGGCCTGGTGGCGATGGATGGACATATGTTCATGTCACGCCGGATACAGGACAGCTTCGCGCTGGTGGAAGTGCCGGGCTATGCCGATGTTGGCGTAGGATTCCAGGGCAGCGTTCTGACGCATACCGACAAGGATGGTGTGGCGCTACTGCCGCGTTTGCTGCCCTACCAGCGCAACAGCGTACGGCTTGACCCCACCGAACTGCCGATCAGCGCGGAGCTCGACAGCATCGAACAGGTGGTGATCCCTCCCGCGCGCAGCGGTGTAAAAGTGGTATTCCCGGTGCGCTCGGGACGCGGCGCCTTGATCCACATCAAACTGGAGAACGGCGAAGATGCTCCGGCGGGCGCAGCCATCGAACTGGTGGGCGACAAGGAGGAGTTTTTCGTGGCGCGTCGCGGCGAAGCCTTCATCACCGGGCTACAGGACAAGAACACGTTGCGCATGAGACGGAACGACAATATCTGCAGCTTTGAAGTCAGGCTGCCGCCGGGTAACCCTGACGACATTCCGCGTATCGGGCCAGTGACCTGCGTGACGCAGCAGCAAGAGAGCCCCAAAGAAGAAGGAGTACAGCCGTGAAAAAACACCCCGCTCTGATCTTGCTGTCCTTGGCGTGCGGCTTCTGCTTGCCGGTTCACGCTGCCTACGCCGTGTATGACTGCATTATCTCGTCGCCGGGCTGGTCTGCTATTTATGATCCCCAATCAGCCACCGCCAACACCACCACGTCAAGCGTGACCATCAACTGCAGCCGCGCCATCGGCAAGGGCGGGGATCCCGCCAACATGAACTACACACTTGAGGCAGACCATGGCTGGAATCCCGCCGGGACAGTAAACCAGGCAAGACTGTTATCGGGTGCCTCCTTGCTGCAATACAACGAATATACTGATGCTGCTACCAGCATGCTTTGGGGACCTGCACCCAATGCGATCAGCGGCGCGCTCAAGTTCGGAGGCAGTGCCTCTGCCTCAACGACAGTCACTTTCTATGCCAAAACACCCGCGCTGCAGAACGTAGCCCCTGGAAGTTACAGCGATACTGTCACCATGACGCTGACCTATAGCGCCCTGATTACCTCCAACGTCCACCTGGTAACGATCACGGTCAATCCCGTGTGTGCGTTCAGCACGCCGCCGGGGAACATCACATTCAACTACACCTCTTTCCAGGCGACTGCCGCCACCGCCAGCACCAGCTTTGCCACACTCTGCACCAATACCTTGCCTTACACGATGAGCCTCGATACAACGTCGGCAACTTTGCTGGGGCTGACTTATACCTTGTCGGCACCGACCGGCACCTATATTGGCACTGGCATCGCGCAAACCTATTCCATCAGCGGCACCATCGCCGCCGGCCAGTCGGGCACCTGCGCCACGGCGACCTGTTCCGGAACTGCAGTTCACACCCTGATCATCAACTATTGAGAAAACGCTTTCCGGTGCGCCCCGCGAGAAATTCGCGCGTATGCTGGTTGCGGCTATCAGATGATCGCAACGCAGAATGGCACTGCGGGCGCCGCAGTGCCGGTCGGGCCGAAAACTACAGTTGATCTTGCATCTTGTCGCGCTCAAACAGCGCATAGGCAGAATGACAACAAACCGCCTCCAGCTTGTTGCGGTGAAGGCTCATGCGCGGAGCGCGTGAGCCGAAGCCAATATGGATGGATTCAAAGTTTTGGCTACGGCATAACATTTGGCATGTAGCCAATGTTAGCCTGCACCGAAATTTCGAATTGAAGAAGCCGGGCTAGTCTTTGGTTTTATCGCGCTCGATCAACGCGTAGGCCGAGTGGTTGTGAATGGATTCAAAGTTCTCAGACTCCACCACAAACGCCTCGATGCGTTCATCCGCGTTCAGCACGGCAGCCACGTCGCGCACCATGTCTTCCACAAACTTGGGGTTGTCATAGGCGCGCTCGGTCACGTATTTCTCGTCCGGACGCTTGAGCAGGCCAAACAGTTCGCATGAGGCCTGTTCCTCGGCATAACGCACCACGTCTTCGATCCACACCGAGCTTCGGGTGCGCACGGTGATGGTGACGTGGGAACGCTGGTTGTGCGCGCCGCGCTCGGAGATCTTCTTGGAGCAGGGGCACAGGCTGGTCACCGGCACCAGCACCTTCATGTTGAAGCGGTAGTGGCCATCAACGATCTCGCCGATGAAGGTCACATCGTAATCCAGCAGGCTCTGCACGCCGGAAATCGGTGCGGTCTTGTTGATGAAATAGGGGAAGGACATCTCGATGTACCCGGACTGCGCCTCCAGCTTGAGCACCATCTCGCGCAGGATGCTCTCGAACGACTCGACCGAGATTTCGCGGCCGTGGTGGTTGAGGATCTCCACAAAGCGCGACATGTGCGTGCCCTTGAAGTTGTGCGGCAGGTGCACGTACATGTTGAAGTTGGCGATGGTGTGCTGCACCCCCTCGCGTTTGTCCCTCACGACGACGGGATGGCGGATGCTCTTGATGCCGACCTTGTTGATTGCCAGGTGGCGTGTATCGGCCGAGCTCTGTACGTCTGGAATCGGGCATGCAACTGGAGAATTCATGTTCGGTCTCTGGGAAATGTTCAAAGTTGCGCTAGTATGCAATATGCGAGTAATTTACTCAAGTATTTTCTGTATGGCCCGGACGAGACCCGCCGCATCCAGCCCGCAGTCCGCCAGCATCCGTGCCGGATCGCCCTGTTCCAGGAAGCGATCGGGCAGCCCGAGCTGCCGCAACGGCACCGCCACGCCATGCCGGGACAGGCATTCCGCCACGGCGCTACCCGCACCGCCCTGTACGGTGTTTTCTTCCACGGTCACCAGCAAGTCGTGTTCGCGCGCCATGCGCAGGATCAACTCCTCGTCCAGCGGCTTGACGAAGCGCATGTTCACTACCGTTGCATCCAGTTTGTCGCCCGCCTCCAGGGCCGGCGCCAGCATGGAGCCGAAGGCCAGGATGGCCACCTTGCGCCCGTTGCGGCGCACCTCTGCCTTGCCGACTGGCACGACCTGCATTTCCTTCCTGGCCAGCACGCCGGGGCCGCTGCCGCGCGGGTAACGCACGGCGGTCGGGCTCTGCATCAGATGCGCGGTATACAGCATCTGGCGGCATTCATTCTCGTCGCTGGGCGTCATCACCGTCATATTGGGCACGCAGCGCAGGAAACTGAGATCGAAGCTGCCGGCATGGGTGGCGCCGTCCGCCCCCACCAGGCCGCCGCGGTCGATGGCCAGCATCACCGGCAGATTCTGGATGGCGATGTCGTGGATCAGCTGGTCGTAGGCGCGCTGCAGGAAGGTGGAGTAGATCGCCACCACCGGCTTGTAGCCCTCGCAGGCCAGGCCGGCGGCGAAGGTGAGCGCATGCTGCTCGGCGATGCCCACGTCGAAATAGCGGCTCGGGAACTGCTCGGCGAATTCCACCATGCCCGAGCCTTCGCACATGGCCGGCGTGATGCCGACCAGTTTGTCGTCCTGCGCGGCCATGTCGCACAACCAGTCGCCGAACACCTTGGTGTAAGTCGGCTTGGCCGGCTGCCTCGCCACGATGCCGTGGTGCGGGTCGAATTTGCTGACGCCGTGATACAGGATGCTGTCCGCCTCGGCATGCGCATAGCCCTTGCCCTTCTGCGTCACCACATGCAGGAACTGCGGTCCTTCCAGCTGGCGGATGTTGTTCAGCGTGGCGACCAGCACATTGAGGTCATGACCGTCGATGGGACCGATGTAGTTGAAGCCGAATTCCTCGAACAGCGTGCCCGGCGTGACCATGCCCTTGACGTGCTCCTCGGCGCGCTTGGCAAATTCAAGCACCGGCGGCATGCCCTTCAGCACGATTTCGCTGCTGCGGCGCATGGCGGCATAGAAGCGGCCGGACATCAGTTTGGCCAGGTAATTATTGAGCGCGCCGACCGGGCGCGAAATCGACATGTCGTTGTCGTTGAGAATCACCAGCAGGTTGGCATTCATCGCGCCGGCATTGTTCAGTGCCTCGAAGGCCATGCCGCCGGTCATGGCGCCATCGCCGATGATGGCCACGGCGCGCTGTTCGTTGCCGGACAGGCGTGCCGCCACCGCCATGCCCAGCGCGGCCGAGATCGAGGTGCTGGAATGGCCGGTGCCGAACACGTCGTATTCGCTCTCGCTGCGCTTGGGAAAGCCGGACAGGCCGCCGCCCATGCGCAGGGTGTTCATCGCTTCGCGCCGTCCGGTGAGGATCTTGTGCGCATAGGTCTGATGACCGACGTCCCACACCAGCCTGTCGCCGGGCGTATTGAACACGTAGTGCAAGGCAATGGTCAGCTCCACCGTGCCCAGGTTGGAAGACAGATGGCCGCCGGTCTTGCTGACCGACTCCACCAGGAAGCTGCGCAGCTCGTCTGCCAGTTGCGGCAGTTGCTTCTTGTCCAGCAGGCGCAGGTCATCCGGTGAGTTGATGGAATTAAGCAGGGAATACATCAATACTTTCTGATCACGATAAAGTCGGCGAGTTCGCGCAGACGTTGCGCACGCTCGCCAAACCCGGCCAGCGACTGCATCGCCTCGGCATGCAGCTCGGCCGCCATTTTCTTGGCCTGCGCGGCCCCGAGCAGGGTCACGTAGGTCGGCTTGTCATTGTCGGCATCCTTGCCCGCGGTCTTGCCCAGTGTGGCGGTATCGGCCTCGGCATCAAGCACGTCGTCCACCACCTGGAATGCGAGCCCGACGCACTTGCCGTATCGATCCAGCGCGGCCAGCTGCGCGGCATCCAGCGCATCGCCGCGACCTTTATCCGAACCACACTGGGCGCCCAGCAGGATGGCGGCGCGGATCAGCGCGCCGGTCTTGTGGATGTGCATGAACTCCAGCTCGGGCAATCCCAGCTGCTTGCCCACGCTGTCCAGGTCAAAGGCCTGGCCGCCGGCCATGCCATGCGAGCCGGAGGCCACCGCCAGCAGCTTGACCATGTGCAACTGGCTGGCCGGCGAGTCACTCAGCGTATGTTCGGACAGCAGCTGGAAGGCCAGGCTCTGCAAACTGTCGCCCACCAGCAGCGCAGTCGCTTCGTCATACTCCACATGGCAGGTAGGTTTGCCGCGGCGCAGCACATCGTCGTCCATGCAGGGCATGTCGTCGTGCACCAGGGAATAGGCATGGATCAGTTCCACGGCTGCCGCCGCGATATCCACGCGCGCCTGCGCGGCACCGGCAAGTTCGCCGGCGGCGAAGGCCAGCAGGGGACGCACGCGCTTGCCGCCATCCAGCACGCTGTAACGCATGGCGGCATGCAGGCGCTGCGGCGCGAGCTCGGGCTGCGGCAGCAACTGTTTCAGCACCTCTTCAAAGCGGCGCTGGTGGGTACTGACCCAGGTCTGAAAATCAGGCATCTTCACTTCCACCTGCATCCCTGGCTAGATCTTTCAGCACGCCGTTTTCCAGCACACGCACCTGCTGCTGCGCCGCATCCAGACGGCTGCGGCACTGCTGTAAAAGTTCGGCGCCGCGCTGGTAGGCAGTCAGCGCATCTTCCAGCGACAGCTTGCCGCCTTCCATGTCGGCCACCACCTGCTCCAGCTCCGCCAGGGCAGCCTCGAAGCTCGGTGTTTTAGGGGTTTTCCCAGCCATGTCCTTTGATCCGGAAAAAGAAATCATTTTACCCAAAGCACCCCTGTTGGGACAATTTTTGTTGCGCCCCCCTCCTGTTTAAAGGACAATTCAAGGCTTCCTTCAAATCGTATTCACCATTTTTTGTAGAGGGTGGGGGTATGTCCGAAATCGCCCAAGTTGCACAGTTCAAGCAGGTCTCCGCGCAGCCGCCATTACGCTGGTATTTTGATCCCAAGGTGCTGGAGGTGGAGCAACGCGTGTTGTTCGAGCCTGGCCCAAACTATGTTGGCCACGAGCTTATGGTGCCCAATCTGGGCGACTATCACGTGCTGGAATGGATGGACAATGCCAAGATGCTGGTGCGCAACGAGAACGGCGTGGAACTGCTGTCCAACATCTGCCGCCACCGCCAGGCCACCATGCTCAGCGGGCGCGGCAACGCACAGCACATCATCTGCCCGATCCATCGCTGGACCTACGAAACCAATGGGCAGCTGCTGGGCGCTCCGCACTTCCCGCAGAACCCCTGCCTGCACCTGAACAAGACCCCGCTGCAGCGCTGGAACGGCCTGCTGTTCGCCGGCGGGCGTGACATCGCCAAGGACCTGGCGGCCATCCCCGCCTTTGACGAGATCGACTTCTCCGGCTACATGCTGGATCGCGTCGAAGTGGATGAATACAACTTCAACTGGAAGACCTTCATCGAGGTCTACCAGGAAGACTACCATGTGGTGCCGTTCCATCCCGGCCTCGGCCACTTCGTCAACTGCGACGACCTGCAGTGGGTGTTCAGCGACTGGTGCAGCGTGCAGACGGTGGGCATCAACAACAACCTGAAAAAACCGGGCAGCCCGATCTATGAGAAATGGGCCGAGCAGGTGCTGCGCTACAACAATGGCAAGCTGCCGAAGTATGGCGCCATCTGGCTCACCTACTACCCCAACATCATGGTGGAGTGGTACCCCAACACCCTGGTGGTCAGCACCATCGTGCCGCGCGGACCGGATGCCTGCACCAACATCGTGGAGTTCTACTATCCCGAGGACATCGTGCTGTTCGAGCGCGACTATATCGAGGCGGAGAAGAAGGCCTATCACGAGACTGCCGTGGAAGATGACATCATCTGCCTGCGCATGCACCAGGGCCGCAAGGCCTTGTACAAGCAGGGCATCGAGGATGGCGGACCGTACCAGTCCCCCACCGAGGACGGCATGCTGCACTTCCACGAATTCCTGCGCCGCAATCTGGGGCCGCATCTGTAACCCCCACTCATCCGCAGATTACACAGATTGTTTGATGCTTACATGATCACGCGCGCCGTCGAGCCCATGCTGTGCGATCCGCGGATGACCGCCCTGCCCGACTGAGTCTCATGGGCGCCCTCTGGATGCTGGTGGCCGGCCTGCTGTTTGCCTGCATGGGCGTATTCGTCAAGCTGGGCGCACACGACTTCAGCAACGTGGAGCTGGTGTTCTACCGCTCCTTTATCGGCTTCGTATTCATCTTCCTGATCGTGCGCCACCGCGGCGGCTCGCTCGCCACACCGCACTGGCGCGGCCACCTGTGGCGCGGCCTGTCCGGCTCCATCGCGCTGCTGCTGTTCTTCTACTGCATCACCGTGCTGCCGCTGGCCACCGCCGTCACCCTCAACTACACCTCACCGCTGTTCCTTACCGTACTGGTGATGCTGGTATTCAAGGAGCGTTTCCACCTGCCTCTCGTCGCTGCCATTGCACTGGGCTTCGTCGGCATGGTATTGCTGCTGCAGCCCACGCTGGAGCGCGACCAGTTCATTCCCGGCCTGCTCGGCCTGATCTCCGGCTTTTTCGCGGGCATCGCCATGCTCAACGTGCGCGAGCTCGGCCGCAGCGGCGAACCCGAATGGCGCGTGGTGTTCTATTTCAGCCTGATCGCCAGCGCGTCCAGCGCGCTGGTGATGCTGGGCGGCCCCATCCATCCGCTTGCCCTGCACCACCTCCCCACCCTGCTCGGCCTAGGCATCAGCGCGACCCTGGCCCAGCTCGCCCTCACCCGCGCCTATGGCACCGGCAAGACCCTGGTGGTGGGCAGCCTCGCCTACAGCGCACCGGTGTTCGCCAGCATTTTCGGCATGCTGTTGTGGAAAGAAACCCTGCCGCCGAGCGGCTGGGCAGGCATGGTGCTGATCATCGCCAGCGGCGTCGCCAGCCTGCGCCTGGCCCCGCGCCACGATTGACCCGACCCTCCCGGACGACTGCCAGCGCAGGCATGCTATAGTCTCGCTGATTCCTTTGCTGACACAGCCTTCCGGGTACACGACATGAGCCGATACAAGATTGGGATTCTGCTTTTTCTGACAATCGTCGCCGCCGCTACTGCGTTTTCACTCGTACAAAGAACGCCCGGCACCCGGCCGGGCGCGCCATCCGCCACGCAGACTGTTGCACTGGACGCCGGCCTGCCGCCACTCCACGAAGACCTCGCGCTGGTGCTGGCCGATTACCGCAAGATCATCGTGCTGTTTGCCGACGAGAACTCGCTTTCCCCTGCCGAACGGGATGCGGCAAACCAGACCGGACAAGCCCTCTTTCACGACAAGCTGGCGCATATCGCCACCCTCGAAAAATCCTTCGATCAAATCACCGCATCCTCCTCGCCCGCGCGTTTCGAGCTGCTGGGCAAGGAGCTCGACTACGTGGAATCCGACCCCGCGCTGTTTGACGCGGACCGACTCGCTTTCCGCGAAATCCTCACCACCCTGCAGAGCCAGGTTACACGCGACTCCTCCCTCAATGCCATCAAGCTGCACAAACGGATCTCGGAAGACCTCGACGCGCTTGCAGAAATCGAACGCAATTACGAGAAGGAGATCCGCCAGATCTTCGGCCGTTTTGAGCAACGCGCCATCGAGCTCAAGCGCGAGCGCTGGGGCGATTACGTGGCGCATCTGAAAAAACTGTACACGCGCGAGCAGATACTCAAGGATTTCGGGCTGATCATGCCCTACCCGGTGGCGCGCGAGGAGAAGGCAAAATCAAAGGATGAAAGCGGCGAAGTGTTTGGCTATGCCCTGCCCAAGAAGACCCTGGTGCTGAGCTTCGATGATGGCCCGCACAAGCTGTACACCGAGGAAATCAAGGCTATTCTCAAGCAGTACGGCGTACCCGCCATCTTCTTCAATGTCGGGCAAAATCTTGGCTCGCTCGACAAGGAGGGGCACGCCAAATTGGACGCCCGCGCCGCAGTCAGCAAGGGCCTGATGGCGGATGGCTTTACCCTGGGCAACCACAGTTATACCCACGCCCAGCTGTCCAAGGAAACCGGGGACAACCTGAAAGCAGAGATCCAGAACACGGACAATCTGCTCAAGGCCATCAGCCCCGAGCGCGCCCCGCTGTTCCGTTTCCCCTATGGTGCGCGCAACAAGGAAAGCATGCAGGCCCTGGCCAATGCCCATCTGAAATCCATCATGTGGAACATCGACTCGCTCGACTGGGCAGACCCGGTACCCAGCTCGATTGCCGACCGCGTCTTGCGCACGGTCGAGCATGAGGGCCGCGGCATCATCCTGTTTCACGACATCCATGAACGCACGGTGAAGGCGCTGCCCACTGTGCTCGACCGCCTGACCGCAGATGGATACCGCTTCGCCGGCTGGGACGGCAAGGGCTTCTCCTTGCCGAAGGGGACGCCGGAACCCGTGGAGAAGCTGATCACGGGCTCAAGTTATGGTGACTCCTGGGCGATCGTGATCGGCATAGATGACTACGCAAAATGGCCGAAGCTGCAATACGCCGTGCGTGATTCACAAGCCGTCCGCCAGGCCCTGATCGAAAAATTCGGCTTCAGATCCGAACGCGTATTCACCCTGAACAATGGCGACGCCAGCAGGAACGCCATTCTTTCCCTGTTCCACGACAAGCTCGCGCATGGCGCGGTTGGGAGGAATGATCGCATCTTCGTGTTCTTTGCCGGACACGGTGCCACCCGCAAACTGAGCTCGGGGCGCGACCTGGGCTACATCATCCCGGCAGATTCCGACCCCGCGCACCTGGCCAGCGACGCGATCCCCATGACGGAGATCCAGAATATTGCCGAGAGCCTGGACGCCAGACACTTGCTGTTCGTCATGGATGCCTGTTACAGCGGTTTGGGCCTGACACGCGGCGGCGGCTCCGGCAATTATCTGCGCGACAACGCCAAGCGCCTCGGCCGCCAGATGCTGACTGCAGGCGGCGCCGACCAGCTGGTGGCCGATGGCGGCCCCAACGGCCACTCCGTGTTTACCTGGGCGCTATTGCAGGGGTTTGCCGGCAAGGCCGACCTGAACGGCGACGGCCTGATTACTGCGACCGAACTGGCGGCCTATGTCGCCCCCACCGTATCCGCAGTTTCCATGCAGACACCCGCGTTTGGCAGCCTGCCCGGCTCTGAAGGCGGCGATTTCATATTCGAGCTGCCGGCAGAAAGCGAATTCCTAGGTGCACAAACGGCGCAGCTGTCCAATGAGGCCATCGCACTAAACAGCAAGCTGGAAGCCGCACACCCGCAGACAATCAGCAGCACGCGCACGGCTGCACCAGCGCCAGTCACCATCAGGGACCTGCAAGGAGGCGAGCAGAAAATCACACCGCCTGCAGCGGTGCCAAGCTCCGCACGCCAACGTGCCCAACGCGCCAACGATCGCGGCCTGCAGCTGTATCGCGAGAAACAGTACGCCGCCGCAGAGGCGCAATTTACCGAAGCACTCAAGCTGCGGCCTGATTTTGCCCTTGCCGCCAACAACCTCGGATTCGTGTATTACCGCCAGGAAAAATTTCAGGAAGCCGCCCGCTGGTTTGAGAACACGATCAGGATGGATCCGTCGCGCGCCATCGCCTATCTCAATCTGGGCGATGCCATGGCCAGGAGCGGCGAAACCGACAAAGCCAGAAAAGCCTACAAGATTTACCTTGAGCTTTCACCGAGCAGCAGCTCTGCGGGCTACGCCAGACAGCAGCTGGAGAAACTGTAGGGATGGTCTGATAAATGCACGCTTGCCCACCATGCGCGGCTGCCGCGGCGATTGTGATAAGCTAGCCTCGGCAAGACCGCATAACCCACAGGAAACACACCATGATTACCATAGAACAAAAGGGCAACCTGCTCAATGTCGCCGTACTGGGCGAATTCACCCTGGCCGATTTCAAGCAGTTTGAAGAAAATGCGCTCTATAAGCTCTCCTCTCCCGGCCCGGTCAACCTGATCTTTGATCTGCGCGCCATGATCAGCTACACCGTGGATGTTGCCTGGGAAGAGATCAAGTTCTTCAGTCGCGAGCACCAGCATGATTTCAGCAAGATCGCCGTGGTCACCGACGACCAGTGGGTGACCTGGCAAGCCTGGCTGTCACGCCTGTTCGTCGATGCCGACATCCGCGCCTTTGCCGACTACTCCGAAGCCAAGACCTGGATCGCCGCCTGACGCCTGCTGCCTGGCGCAACAGCAACAAAAAATGGGCACCACGGTGCCCATTCTGTTTTCAGCCACGCGAAACAGGGTCGCGTGCGCCGCTTCGCACGGACTCCTGGGCAACAGCGGCAGGAACACGCCACCTGATCATGGCGACCTTCACCGAGTCATTCACAACCAGGCACGCCACCATCGCATAGGTAAAAATGGCCAGCGTCTGCCACCAGGGCAATGAGCTCAGCCCGGGCAGGCCGGACATCGTCAGCAGCGTGCCTATCAGCGTCACCGCAGCAATGGCCAGCAGCAGAGGCGCGCTCGGCATCGTTGTCCAGAACCCGCGCCGCTCCCGCGCAGACACGATGGAAAACACGGCCATGTAGAGCAGCGTCAGAAAGCTGAAGGTGTCGAGCGCATTGTCGTTGTTTGCCAGGCCAAAATGCGACCAGCCCCACCACAGAAGCAGCAGCGCCTCGGCAACCATCGCGAGCCCCAGCATCACGGACACCTCAATAAAGCCGCCGATGTTCCACGTCTCCGGCTTGCTGGAAGGTTGAACGCGGTCGGTGGCCAGCGCGATCTTGGCGAAGTCTGTCATGAACACCAGCAGCAGCATGGCAAAGGCGGACACCACAAACTTTCCGGTCACCACGAAGGCAATGGATACAAAAGCAGCCTTCAGGATCGTGCGGCTGATCTTGTTGATGATCCAGGTCAGGATGCGCTGGTAGATGATCCTCCCCTGCTCGACCAGGGCCACGATGTTGGTCAGCCCGGGTTCGGTCAGGACAACGCTCGCCGCCCCCTTGGCAACGTCGGTCGCGCTGCTGACCGCAATGCCCACCTCGGCCTGGCGCAATGCGGGGGCATCATTGACGCCATCCCCCGTCATGCCGGCCACATGTCCGGCAGCCTGCAGGTGCCGCACCACGATGTACTTGTCCTCCGGATAAACCTCGGCGTAGCCGCCGGTTTCCGCCAGCGAATCCAGCTCCGCGCTGCCGGACTGCGCAGTCGCGGCCTTCAGGTCCGACACTCTCCGAATATTGGACAGTCCCACACCTTGCGCGATCTCCTTGGCGATTGCCAGCGCGTCGCCGGTAAGCATCTTCACCGAGACGCCGAGCCTGTGCAGCGTTTCAATGAGTTGAGCGGCATCCGGCCGCGGCGGGTCAAACAGGGTCACCAGGCCGAGCAAGATGGGAGTCCCCGCCTCGGTGCCGCGTGCGACCGCAAGCGTGCGATATCCCTTCAGCGCCGAAGCGCTTGCCCGTGTTTCAAGCACTGCGGTCTCATGATCCCCCAAGCCGCAGGCTGCGGCGACGGTGCGCACCGCACCTTTCATCACACGCAGGCGCTCGCCGTTCTGGACAAACACAGCCTCTGTCCGCCGGCTGGTAGCATCAAATGGCGTAAAGGAGACAGGCGTGAGCGCAGCAGCGCCTGCAAGAACGTTCCGCTCTCTTGCTGCGGCAAGGAAGGCCAGGTCTATCGGGTCCTGGTTGGATTCCTGCGAGGCAAGAGCGGCGGCGATCAGCACCTCCGATTCCGTCGCCTGCCCAAGCGGCACCACGCCGGTGACCGTCAGCTGGTTCATCGTGATCGTGCCGGTCTTGTCCACACAGAGCACATCCATCGTCGCCGCATCCTCGGTGGCGCTGAGACGCGTGACCAGCACGCCGCGCTTCGCCAGCTCCTTTGCCCCGACAGCCATGCTGACCGTGAACATCACCGGCAGGGCGACCGGCACCGCACTCATCAGCAGCACGAGCATGAGCGGGATCATTTCAAGCAGCGCCACATGCCGGGCCAGCGACAGCACAAACACCAGACTCAGCAACACCCCTACGATGACGAACAGCCAGCGCACCACCTTGGCCACCACGGCTTCGATGTGGAGCTTGGGGCGCGCTTCCTGCACAAGCTCCGTGGTTCGGCCGAAGTAGGTGTGCGCCCCGATGAGGATGACCACGCCATTGCCTTCCCCGCGGCGAACGATGGAGCCAGCCGAGAGCACGTCGGAAACCCCTTTGTCGGCGTCCACCGATTCGCCGGTAAGGGCGGACTGGTCTATGCTCAGTGCGCCGTCGAGAAGCTTCACATCCGCCGGAATGATGTCGCCCGGACGCACCCGGATGATGTCGCCGGGAACCAGCTCGCGAGCAGGGATGAGCGCCCAGCTGGCCTCACGCAGCACGCGCGCACTCACCTGCAATCGTTTGCGCAATGCGGCGACGACACCGGCAGCCCTGCGCTCCTGCATGAAGCCCAACACGGCGTTCACCAGCAGCAGCGCGCTCACCACGGCAAAGTCGGAATATTTCCCAAGGACCAGCGACAACACCATGATCAGTTCGAGCATCCATGCCGACACACCCCAGAACTTGCCCAGAAACATGAGAAGAGGGTGGGATTTCAGTTCGGCCACTTCGTTGTAGCCGCTGGCCTCGCGGCGCTTTTCCACCTCGAGAGGCGCAAGGCCGATTTCCCGAGCCACGCCAAGCAAGGCCAGCACGTCTTCCGCCGAGGCGGACGCAAGGTCAGCCGTCTCGCCGGTTTGCGATGCCACAGTCGCGGGAGATTTCTTGCCAGCCGGATGCATGGTGGCCCCTTCCTTCAGGAATATGGCAGTCTCGGGCGAAAAATTCGTGCTGCCAGCTTTTGCATGCGATTGCCCGCATGGCATTTCGCGGCGAGCGGAACCAGGCTGACACCAATACCCGCAGCCGTCAGCCACGTTCAGCGCCTGCCAGCAGGACCCATCATTTGCCGCGTATCAACAATACGGGCTTGGTGGCAACACGCATGACGCCCTCGGCCACACTGCCCAGCAACAGATGACTCAGCCCCCTGCGCCCATGCGTGCAAATCACGATAAGGTCTGCAGGCCACGCGTCGGCATCTGCTGCAATCGCTTCAGGTATGCGCTGACTCAAGGTGTTGAGTTCGAGCAGTCGCGTCTCCACCGTGACTCCCGCGGCGCTCGCTGCAGCCTCCGCCTTGCGCAGAATCGCCTGTCCATTCCGGCTGATTGCATCGGCAATCTCGAGCGCATTGGGAAATTCTGCGCCCATATTGATGTTTACGACGTCGATGGCATGCACGATCCGCAATCTCGCCCCCGCTTCCTTCGCCAGTTTGATCGCTTCCTGCAAAGCCAGTTCCGCGGTCTGGCTGCCATCCACTGCCACCAGGATACGTTTGAACATAGGGCCTCCTTAAGGGGTTTACCCGGGTGATGATGAAAAAATACTACTCTTCGACACCATCCTGTTCAATGCCAGATCAGGCGCATCCCCCGGGCGCAACGCCGGCAGGCAAAACCGGCGTATAGTGTGCCGGACATGATTCATTCCGCGACAGGTATCAACGTTCATCGCGAGCATGCTGTGCAGACTTTTCCGACCCAACCCATCAAAGGAGCCATCATGAAATACATCGCCGTACTGACTTGTGTATTGCTGAGCGCGATTGCCACGCCCTCCTTCGCGCAGGATGACAACAAGGCCTGTTCCGCCGAAGCCGCAAAGATTGCCGATACCGCCGAACGTACGGCCTTCTACAAAGCCTGCCTGAAAAAGCGCTCCCATCCTGAAAACGTTGCACGCACCGCGCAGCGCCACAAGGAAGCGCAATGCAACATGAATGCAAAGAACCTGAAACTGGAAGGACAGAAGAAGGAGGAATATCTGGAGCACTGCTACCATGAGAATGACCTGGCGCCCGGGCAAAAGCCACATCCGGAAAAATGAAGAGCTGAAAAGACCCTCTGGCCACAGCAGCATTGCGCCGCAGGCTGCAAAGAAAAACGGGCACCGCGGTGCCCGTTTCTTTTCCCTCGATAAAGAGCTCCCTTGCCTGTCAGGCGGCGATACGCTTGCACTCGTTGTAGCAGGCGATGCAGGCTTCCTTGCAGGCCTTGCACTCGGGATGCCGCTCAGTCTTCCTGCATTCGTCTTCACATTCCTTGCAGATATCCATCGCCACCCTGGCAAGCTGCGGCAGTTGCTTCGCATTCGACACTGCCAGCTGCTGCAACGCCATGCAGATGGCGGCAGCCTGGCTGGATGATCTGGCACAGGCGGCCAGGTCAGTTTCCCCTTGTCCCATCGAGACGATGCAGTGCTGCTGGCACTGGTTTGCCTTGAGCGAACAATCCGCTGCAGCCGCAATCAGTGCGTCATAACGTGACCCCGACGCATGCTGATGATGATCATGCTCGTGCTCGCTCCCGGCGGCAAAAGCACGGCTGGTCGTGGCTGCAGCCGCCAGCGCGGCGGCACCCAGTATTAACTCTCTGCGATTCATGCTGATCTCCCTGTTATTGTTGTGACGCCTGGGGCGTCCGGCGCAGTGTACTGGGCCGGTGTCAGCTTGTCATGCGGAGAAGCGGACACCGCAGTGCCGGTTGCTCCCATGCGCGCTGCGAGCGCAGTCTTAATCCTGGCACGGCGGCCGACAATTCCGGGCCGAGTCAGAATTTCACATTCACAGCGGCATAGATCGAGCGCCCCATGCCTGGAACTGCAATTCCCCAGGGAACGGCCGTGGCCTGCATGGTGGCGCCCTGGCCGACATACGCACCGCCCAGGGGATTGCTGTACAAGCGGTCGAAGACGTTCTCTATGCCCACATCCAGGCGCACCTGCTTCCACTCATAGCTGCTGCGCAGATTGAGCAATGCGTAACCCGGCGTCTGGAGCTCATCGCGAACCTGCGAAACGTTGGTCTTGGCCGCGACGAACTGCCCCTCAACGGTATTGGACCAGCTGCCAGCATTCTGGACCACGGCCAGCCTGGCGTTCAATGGCATGATGTTGTAGAGGTTGTCGCCGGTCGTCTCATTCCTGCCGTCGACGTAGCTGACCATGCCCGTCGCCTTGAAACTGCCGTAGTCGTCAGTCTTTGCCAAGGGCATGTAAGCGGACACGTCCACACCATAGATGCGGGCGTTCTGGTTGACGAAGCGCAGATAGACAAACCCCGTCGTATTGGTCACGTTTGCCGTTCCACCGCAGTTCCCCGTGGCGGTGCCAGTACCCGAACAGCGGCTCACATCAATGTAGTCCTGGATGTAGGTGTAGTAGGGCGTGACTTTCAGGCCCCATTCTTCCCGGGTGGCATCGTGCCAGTCGGCAGTGGCGCTGAGGGTGTGCGCGATCTCCGGCTTGAGGTCCAGGTTGCCGACGTAGCCATTTCCATCGCCGGCCAGGTTGACCATGCGCATCGCCATGCCCCCCGTCGACCATGCAAAGCGCTCGTACAGGTTGGGCGAGCGCGTCTTCTGGGCAAGGCCAAACTCGTAGGTGCTGTTTTCGTTCTGCGCATAGCGTGCCAGTGCCGTCAGGTCAAGGTTGTGATCCGTACGCTGGCGATCGCTGGCATTGAAGCTGGCCACATCTGCCGCATACGTGGCACTCGTGTTGTATCCCTGCACGGTTCCCGTGTCCATTGCCACGGTGGCGGCGCGTGCGCCAAGCTGGGTGGTCCATTGCGTATTCCAGCGCGCTTCCCATTCGCCATAGATGTCAAAGCGATCCCTGTGTCCGTCGTTGATGTTCCAGAAGGTGTTGGGCCACATGCCGCCACCGGAGGGATCCCACCAGTCGTTGAGGCGATACCGCTGCAACTCGCTGCCCACCCTGAGGGTGTCGCGCTCGGTAAGGGCGATGTCCGCCTTGAGCACAACGCCGGCATTCCTGCCCTCCGTATCCATCGGCATGCCCGGAACCGGGTTGGGACTGCCGGGTGGCAAGGTCATGGGAACATACCAGTATTGCTTGTCCTCATCGAACTGCATCCTGTGCCGCGTATGCTCGTTATAGACGCGTGCCTCCATGGCTCCCCACTGGTACCGCCCCTTGTAGCGAAGATTGATCTGCTCGCTGTCATTGCCTGTCATGTCCATGCGCTGGTTGGGGAAGCCCTGGTAGGGAATGTGCTGCACGCCCAGCCTCAATTCAAGCAAGTGGTTGTCGTTACGCATGGCGAATGCCAGAGAGTGGTTCTCGGATTTGTAGCGTGAAGAGCCGACCTCGTCGCCCGCCAGCCAGGTCGATCCGGTGGTCGTCCCCGGCACCAGCGCCGCCGGCTTGAAATCGCCGCCAGCCTTGTAATTGCCCGATTCTGCGGTGGACCCGCTGTACGTCATGCTGGTCTTTTCGCTCGCGATCGTTGCCGACAGATTTCCGCCCTTGGCGTTGCCGTTGCTGCGATAGAAGACGCCGACCTGGCCCTTGATCAGGCGCTCCTGCCCGGCGCCGGCAAATTCGGGCTCGGGAGAATTGACCTGAACGGTTCCGCCTATGCTGTCGCCGCCTGCGCTCACCGGTGCGATGCCGCCAAATACCTCAATGCTGCCCACGCTGGATGGGGCGATATAGGAAAGCGGCGGGTTCATGTGGTTTGCGCAGGCAGAAACCAGATCCATGCCGTCGACCTGCTGGCGCAGGCGGTCGTCCGCCAGGCCATGGAGGGATGGCAGGCTGGAGACGCCCCCTGCCGCATTGAGGCTGACACCCGGAACATCCCTGAGCAGGCCGGCTGCATCGCTGGTGGAAGCGCGCATGGGCGCCAGGGCAGCCCCGTCCACCCTGTGCGAGCCGATCGCCTCCCGCGGGGCACTGACGACAATCTCGTCAAGCGCCGCAGGTGTGGCCTCATCTGCCGCATAAGCCGCCGCTGGGAACATCGCGGCCAGTACAAGAACAAGCGTTTTTTGGTGGAACATCTTCCGGGGTATGGACATCTTCTCAGCTCCAGTTAACAAATCTCTTTGCCTGTGCAGCACTCGCCGCCAATGAGCGCGCTTGGTCTGCTGCGGTAAAAAAAAATCATGTGCGGTGAACTGCACATGATCAGAGGATCCAGGGCCAGAAATTCCTGCGGCGCGAAATGCGATGTGTCTGGGAGGAGACTACCGTGGCAGCGCTCGCCGTTCTGGCCAAGCGAACTTTAGGCAATCTGTGCGACATTGAGAATGTGGCAAATTGTCGCACCCGCCTCGCACGTCCTGCCGGTAGAATGTCCGCATGACGCCTTACCTGCTTGCCACCCAAACCGGCCACACGCAGCTGCGCCGCCTGTTCTGGTTGCGCAATACCGCGATTGCCGTACAGCTGGCCACCCTGCTGCTGGTGTACCAGTTCTTCAGCCGCGAACTTGCCTGGCTGCCCATGCTCGGCACCGTCGCCCTCCTGGCGCTGCTCAACGTGCTGAGCTGGTGGCGGCTGTCGCTGGCCTATCCCGTCAGTCATGCCGAGCTGCTCGCGCAGCTGGTGGCAGATGTCGGCGCACTGAGCGTGCTGCTTTACTATAGTGGCGGCTCGACCAATCCCTTCGTGTCGCTATACCTGCTGCCGCTGGTGATTGCGGCAGCAACCCTGCCGCGCCTGCATACTTGGAGCATGGCCGCGCTCGTGCTGGCCTGCTACAGCCTGCTGATGCTGTGGTATGTACCGCTGCCCGGAATGCAGCAGCACGGTGAGCACGCTGGCATGAGTGCGGAACATCTCCATGCCGGCGCTGCGCTGTCGGACAACAGCGACTACTGCCGCACCCAGCCTGATGCGGCCGCGACCTCCGCATTCGACAGGCTGCGCGGGGATGCCTTCAACATGCACGTCCTGGGCATGTGGCTGGGCTTCGTCATCAGCACCATCGTGGTGGCGTATTTCGTGGCGGAAATGGCACGTGCCGTACGCCAGCGCGACGCCCAGCTCAACCGCGTGCGCGAGGAAACGCTGCGCAACGAGCGCATCGTCGCACTCGGCATGCAGGCCGCCGGCGCGGCGCACGAGCTGGGCACGCCGCTGTCCACCATGGCAGTGGTGATCGGCGAGCTGCAGCATGACGCTGCCGCCCTGCCGGAATGGCAGGACAGCCTGCGCCTGCTCGACGGCCAGGTACGCGGCTGCCGCACCATCCTGGACAAGCTGCTGGCCCATGCGCAGGACGCCAGGGCCACGACACCTGAGGCTCTCGATCGTTTCCTCACGCAGACGCTGGACGAATGGCAGCTGCTGCGCCCCACCGCACGTTTCCGCTACCTGAGCAGCGGACCGCAGCCTGCGCCGCAGATGTGCATCGACCCGGCCCTGCGCGCCGCGCTGATGAACCTGCTCAACAATGCTGCCGACGCTTCGCCTGCCGGCATCGAGATCGAGGCGCAGTGGGACGACGCGCGTCTGACCCTGCAGATCCACGACCACGGCCCCGGGCTGACGCCCGCGGTGGCGTCCAGCGTGGGCAGCGCATTCTTCACCACCAAGGAAAACGGCCGCGGACTGGGCTTCTTCCTGGCCAATGCCACCCTGGAAAAACTGGGCGGCACCGTACGCCTGTACAACCGCGAAGGAGGCGGCGCCACCACGGAAATCACCCTGCCCCTGACGACGACATGAAAGACACGACACTGGAAGGAGCCGAACTGCTGCTGGTGGACGACGACGTCACCTTCTGCCAGGTGCTGGCGCGCGCGCTGGGCAAACGCGGCTTCCACGTCACCGTCGCGCACAGCGTGGAAGAGGCGCTGCCCCTGGCCAGCGCCAACCCGCCGGAATTTGCGGTGGTCGACCTCAAGATGAGCGGTGCCTCCGGCCTGCAATTGATCCAGGCCTTGCATGAACACGATGCCGCCACGCGCATCGTGGTGCTGACGGGCTATGCCAGCATCGCCACCGCGGTGGAGGCGATCAAGCTGGGTGCGACCCAGTACCTGTCCAAGCCGGCCAATGCAGACGAGATCGTGGCGGCATTCGGCCACCTCGCCAGCGCGGACACCCCCCTCAACACGCAGCCTTCCTCGATCAGCCGGGTGGAATGGGAGCATATCCAGCGCGTGCTGCAGGAACACAACGGCAACATCTCCGCCACCGCGCGCGCCCTCAACATGCACCGCCGCACCTTGCAGCGCAAACTCGGCAAATACCCGTCCGAGCCGCTCTGAGCCGCACCGTGGCGGCCTGTCACGCCCCCTGAAACTGGCCACATCGGCTGCCCGCGAAAGGCCGGCAATGCCGCCGGTGCGGGCAAGGTTTTTGGCCATCTCGCAGCGTCAGGCTTGGTATAATTGCGCCCCTGCAATTTCCTCACTCATCTGCCATGAAGTTTGCACTGACCTCTCTGCTCGCCCTGTTGCTGCCGCTGTCGGCCCAGGCCCAGTTGCCCGGTGCGCCCAGTGGACCGAATCTGGCCGCCAAGACCTGGGTGCTGTACGACTATTCCAGCAACCAGGTGCTCGCCGACCAGGACAGTCACGAGCGCATCGAGCCTGCCTCGCTGACCAAGCTGATGACCGCCTACCTGACCTTTGCCGCCATCCGCGACGACAAATTGTCGCTCACTACGCGCGTCACTCCTTCTGCGTCCGCACTGCGCGCACTGCGCACTGAATCGCGCATGTTCCTGGACCGCAACAAGGAAGTTTCCGTTGAAGATCTCCTGCGCGGGCTGATCGTGGTGTCGGGCAACGACGCCGCGCGCGTGCTGGCGGAGAACATCGCCGGCAGCGAGGCTGCATTTGCCGAACTCATGAACAAGACAGCGCTGCGCCTCGATCTGCAGGACACCCACTTCGTCAACGCCACCGGCCTGCCCGACCCGCAGCACTACAGCAGCGCGTATGACCTGGCCCTGCTCGGCGCCGCCATCGTGCGCGATTTTCCCGAATACTATTCGCTCTATTCCCTGCGCGAGTTCCAGTACAACAACATCAAGCAGTTCAATCGCAACCGCCTGTTGTGGATGGATCCCTATGTGGATGGCATGAAGACCGCCCATACCGAAAGCGACGGTTTCTGCCAGGTGGCCTCGGCCAAGCGTGGCGAGCATCGCCTGATCGCCACCGTGATCGGCACCTCTTCCGAATTCCTGCGCGCGAGCGAGAGCCAGCGCCTGCTCAACCACGGCTTCCAGGACTTTGAGGCACTGGCCCTGTACGGCAAGGACCAGCCGATCACCAGCCTGCAACTGTGGAAAGGCACCGAGAAGCGCGTCAACGTCGGCTTCCGCGATGGCCTCACCATCACCATTCCACAGGGCATGCGCGCCCAGCTGAAGGCCACCATCGAAACACAGCGCCCGCTGCTGGCTCCGCTCAGCACGGGCCAGCGCGTCGGCACGCTGAAATTCACCCTGGCCGGCAAACCCTACCTGGAGCTGCCGCTGGTGACCATGGAAGCCGTGCCCCTGGCCAATGTGTTCTCGCGCGGCATCGACAGCATCCGCATGCTGTTCGACTAGGGAGCCAACATGACCGTTTACCTCAACGGACAATTCATGCCGCTGGAGCAGGCCCGGGTGCCGGTGCTGGACCGCGGCTTCATCTTCGGCGACGGCGTGTATGAGGTGATCCCGGTGTATTCGCGCCGCGCCTTCCGCCTGGCCGAACACCTGCAGCGCCTGCAGCACAGCCTGGACGGCATCCGCCTGGCCAACCCGCACAGCGAGGCGGAGTGGTCCGCGCTGGTCAGTAGCCTGATCGAACGCAATGCGGGCGAGGACCAGTACCTGTACCTGCACATCACGCGCGGTGTGGCCAGGCGCGACCACGCCTTTCCGCAGCCGCCGGTGCCGGCCACCGTGTTCATGATGAGCTCGCCGCTCACCACCCCGCCCGCCGGGCTGCTCGCCAGCGGCGTTGCCGCCGTCACCGCGGTGGACAACCGCTGGCTGCATTGCGACATCAAGGCCATCTCGCTGCTGCCCAACGTGCTGCTGCGCCAGCAGGCGGTGGATGCCGGCTGCGCCGAAGCGATCCTGATCCGCCCCGATCCCGTCGCCGAGCACAGCTTCATGACCGAAGGCGCCGCCAGCAACATCTTCGTGGTGAAGGACGGCACCATGCTCGCTCCACCCAAGGACCACCTGATGCTGCCCGGCATCACTTACGATGTGGTGCTGGAACTTGCGCGCAATGCGGGCATCCCATACGAGGTGCGCAAGGTCATGCTGAACGAGGTGCAAAGCGCCGACGAACTGCTGCTCACCTCCTCCACCAAGGAGGTGCTGCCGATTACCACCCTGGACGGCAAGCCGGTGGGCAACGGCAAGCCCGGCCCGCTGTTCGCGCAGCTGCATGCGCTGTACCAGACATTCAAACGCGATGTGATGCGAAAACCATGAGCACGACAGAATCCCTCATCGAATACCCCTGCGACTTCCCGATCAAGGTGTTCGGCCAGACACAGCAGGGCTTTGTCCAGGCCGTGACCGAAGTGATACTTCGTCATGACCCGGCGTTCACCGCGGCCAGCATCACCATGCGCAACAGCAAGACCGCGCGTTATGTCAGCCTCACCTGCACCGTGCGCGCCACCTCGCGCGAACAGCTGGATGCGCTGTACCAGGACCTGTGCGACCATCCGCTGATCGTGATGGTGTTATGAACGAGGAGCTGTCTGCCGTCAGACTCCCGCCGACGCCGACGCTGAAGTTCCTGGGCACCGTCGACTACGAACCGACGTGGCGCGCCATGCAGCAGTTCACCGCGCAGCGCGATGCAGAAACGCGCGACGAAATCTGGCTGGTGCAGCATCCGCCCACCTACACGCAGGGACAGGCAGGCAAGCCGGAACACCTGCTCAATGCACACAAAACCCCGGTGGTGCAGATCGACCGCGGCGGCCAGATCACCTACCACGGGCCAGGGCAGGTGGTGGCGTATCTGCTGCTCGACCTGCGCCGCTGGAAGATCAACGTGCGCGAGCTGGTGCGCCTGATGGAACAGGCGGTGATTGACGTACTGGCCGAACTGGGCATCGCCGCAAAAGGCAGCGTGGAGGCGCCTGGCGTGTATGTGAACGATGCCAAGATCGCCGCGCTGGGCCTGAAGATCAAACACAGCTGCAGCTACCACGGACTGTCGCTGAACGTGGACATGGACCTGACCCCATTCAGCTACATCAACCCCTGCGGCTATGCCGGGCTGCGCGTGACGCAGATCCGCGACTTCAGGGCTGACGCGAGCACGGCCCGGATCGAACTGCAGCTGGGCCGGCGCCTGCTCGCGTTATTGCAGGAACATTTCGTTGTAGGAGCGGGCCATGCCCGCGAATGAGCATCAGGAGACAGCAGGCCACCATGCTTTGCGTAAAGGCCGCATCTCCACTGCAAACGGGATTTACCTCATCACTACTGTCACGCTTGACCGACAGAAGTGGTTTGCCGGCTTTGAAGCCGGCCGCGCAGCAGCACGCTGTATGGAAAACAAGGCAGTGCTGGGAGACGCCAGAATGCTGGCGTGGGTATTGATGCCGGATCACCTGCACGCATTGCTGCAGTTGGGCGAGCGCGATGCGTTAAGCGTCGTGACTAATCGCCTTAAATCGGCGACTGCGCGTAACGCCAACCTGGCATTACGCAGGACAGGCACTGTTTGGGCGCGGGCATATCACGATCATGCCCTGCGCCAAGAAGAAGATTTGCAGAAAATCGCACGATATATCGTTGCCAACCCGCTTCGCGCAGGGCTAGTCACACGCATAGGCGACTACCCATTCTGGAACGCAATTTGGCTATAGAGCACCACTGTAGGAGCGGGCCATGCCCGCGAGATGGAAAAAATCGCGGGCATGGCCCGCTCCTACAACAACAGGATTAACGAAAGTGAAATGACCATGAGCAACACTGACAAACAGACCGGCGCCGCCAAGACCGCGCGCAACCCGATCAAGATCGTGCCGCTGCAGGAGCGCCTGCGCAAGCCGCAGTGGATCCGCGTCAAATCCGGCAGCGGCCAGGGCTATCACGACGTGAAGCGCATGCTGCGCGAACACAATCTGCACACCGTGTGCGAGGAAGCCTCCTGCCCCAACATCGGCGAATGCTTCGGCAAGGGCACGGCCACTTTCATGATCCTCGGCGACGTGTGCACGCGGCGCTGCCCGTTCTGCGACGTGGCGCACGGCAAGCCGCTGCCGCCGGATGAAAACGAACCGGCACAGCTGGCCAAGTCGATCGGCCTGCTCAAGCTGCGCTATGTGGTGATCACCAGCGTGGACCGCGACGACCTGCGCGACGGCGGCGCCAAGCACTTCGCCGACTGCCTCACCGCAATCCGCGCCAGCTCGCCCAACACGCGCCTGGAAACGCTGGTGCCGGACTTCCGCGGCCGCCTCGAAGCGGCGCTGGACGCGCTGGCCGTGTCACTCCCCGATGTGCTCAACCATAACCTGGAGACCGTGCCGCGCCTGTACCAGCTGGCCCGCCCCGGCGCCGATTACGCCCACTCGCTCAAACTGCTGAAGGAGTTCAAGGCGCGTTTCCCGCAGGTCACCACCAAGTCCGGGCTGATGCTGGGGCTGGGCGAAACCGACGAGGAAGTGCTGCAGGTGATGCGCGACCTGCGCGCACACGATGTGGAGATGCTGACGCTGGGGCAGTACCTGCAGCCTTCAGATGGCCACCTGCCGGTGCTGCGCTACGTGCACCCGGATACCTTCGCCATGTTTGAACGCGAGGCGAAGGCAATGGGCTTCAGCCACGCCGCCTGCGGCCCGATGGTGCGCTCCAGCTACTTTGCCGATGAACAGGCGCACGGCGCTGGTGTGGTGTAGCTCCGCCGCCGCACGCATTTTTTCTGCGACCGGCTTGAACTCGCAGCGGAAAGTGTCCACTATAGTGCACCGCTTAATCAGCTTCTGAGATCGTCTTGACCCTCAACTCGCGCAGGCTCACCTCTTCCGCATTCACCATCATGCTGATCCTGATGGTGGCTGTGATTGCCGTCGGCCTCAGCCGGCTGTATGTAATCAATCAGAGCCTGCGCAAGGTCATCATGGAGCATGACGTCAAGATGGACCTGGTGTGGGACATGCGCCACTCCGCGCGCGAGCGCGCCATGATCCTGCATCGCCTGGTGTTGAGCCATGATCCGTTCGAGCAGGACGAGCTGGTCCAGCAATTCCATGCCGCCGCAGAAATCTTCATCCGCGCCCGCGACAAATTGTTGTCGTTCCCCCTCTCGGAAGATGAGCGCGTCGCCATCAACCTCGCCCTGCAGCTGGCTCGCCAGGGCGGTGTCGCCCAGGATGAAGTGGTCGATGACATGCTGCAGGGAAAGCGCGAGGCTGCCACCGAGCTGCTCCTGTCCAGGGTTGCGGATATACAGAGCCAGGTGCTGAACCAGATGAACAGCATGCTGGACTACCAGCGCACGGCGACCAGGAACGCGGAGTCGCAGGCCAATGAGGCGTACCATGCGGCGGTATACCTGATGATCCTCATCGGCAGCATGGTACTGGCCATAGGCATCGCAGTCGCAATCTATGTCACACGGCGCACCGCGCGCATCGAGGCGGACCTGATCGCCGAGAAACTGCGTGCGCAGCTGACGCTGCACTCCATCGGCGATGCCATCGTCACCATCGACATGCTCGGCCGTGTCACCTACCTCAACAAGATTGCAGAGGGACTCACTGGCTGGTCCAACGTGGAAGCGCACAACCAGGCTGTCGGAAAGGTGCTGGATATCTTCCTGCCCGGTGACGAACGCGCCGTCTTCGGCTCCTTCAATGCCGAAGTGGCGCTGGGCAATCAGCTGGAACAGAAAATCGTGGCACGCCTGGTCGCGCGCAACCACATCGAGTCGGCGATCGAATATCAGATCAGCCCCATCCTGGACGAGTTCGACAGGCCCATCGGCGGGGTGATCGTCCTGCATGACGTGACCCAGTCCACCGAGCTGTCGCGCCGCCTGTCGTGGGCCGCATCACATGACGCGCTGACCGGATTGATCAACCGCGCCGAGTTTGAAACCCGGCTGGCGGAACTGCTGAACGACGCGCTCCACGGCACGCAGGAGCATGCCCTGATGTATCTGGATCTCGACCAGTTCAAGGTGGTCAACGACACCTGTGGCCACCAGGCGGGCGACGAGTTGCTGCGGCAGCTGGCGAACAAGCTGGAAGGGCTGGTGCGTGCGACCGATACGCTGGCCAGGCTCGGTGGTGACGAGTTCGGCGTACTGCTGGCGGGCTGCCCCCTGCCGCGTGCCGAACACATCGCCGAAAGCCTGCGCGAAGCGGTCACCACCTTCCGCTTCGTCTGGCAGGACAAGGCGTTCGACATCGGCGTCAGCATCGGCCTGGTGCCCATCAACGCACATTCGGACAACTCGGTGAGCCTGCTCAGCGCGGTCGATGCCGCCTGCTACGCCGCCAAGGAACAGGGGCGCAACCGCGTGCACGTGTTCGAGCCGGGCGATGAGGAGCTGATGCGCCGCCAGGGCGAAATGGGCTGGGCGCAGCGCGTCTCCCAGGCCATCAAGGAAAACCGGCTGGTACTGTACTTCCAGAAGATCCTGCCGGTGAGTGCCACCGCAGGCAACCATGTCCATTTCGAGCTGCTCATCCGCATGCTGGACGAGAACGGCAAGGTGGTGCCGCCCATGGCCTTCATTCCGGCGGCGGAGCGCTACAACATGATGAACATGCTGGACCGCTGGGTGGTGGAAACCGTGTTTCAGCGCCTCGCCAGGCGCACCGCGCTGGGCAATACGGTATGCGCGATCAACCTTTCCGGGCAATCCCTGGGGGATGAGCAAATGCTGGACTTCATCCTGGAGCAGTTCAACAAGACCGGCGTGCCTGCGCGGCACATCTGCTTTGAAATCACCGAAACCGCGGCCATCGCCAACCTGCGTTCGGCGCTGCGCATGGTCAGCACCTTGCGCGCAAAAGGCTGCCAGTTCTCCCTGGACGATTTCGGCAGCGGCATGTCCTCATTTGGCTACCTCAAGCAACTGAGGGTGGACTATCTCAAGATCGATGCTTCCTTCGTCAGGCAGATCATCACCAGCAGCACGGACAGGGCCATGGTGGCCTCGATCAACCATATCGGCCACGTCATGGGTATCCAGACCATCGCCGAAGGCGTGGAACACGATGAGGTGCTCGATGCCTTGCGCGAGCTGGGTATCGACTATGTACAGGGCTTCAGGCTCCACCTGCCCGAGCCGATTGCCGGCTTCGACTTCCTGTAGATGCCGCCGGCTCCCGCTCTGCGGGGGACCCGCCCTAATAGACCGACGTGACGACGTAACCACGCTTGCGCAACAGCTGCAGCAAACCCTGCTCGCCCGGCAGATGCAGTGCGCCCACCGCAACAAAGGCACCGCCCTCGCGCAGATAGGCCTCCATGCGTTCAGCCATGCGCTTGTTGCGCTGATCGATCAGCATGGCGTTGATCTTGTTCGCCAGCTCGGCGTTTCCCTGCCTGTTGTATTGATCGCTCAATGCGACGAGCTTGCCCAGATCGCGCGAGAGATAGGCAACATGCATCTGCTCCATCATGCTGTCCATCTGCGGAAACAGCGCAACGGCGTCTTCCAGCAGCACCTTCTGCTCGTCGAGCGGCAGGCTGTCGAAAACCGAAATCTGTTCCAGCGCCGTCTCCAGGCCAGACTGTGGCTTGCCCGCCTTGATCGCCGCGCCATACAGCACGAAATCCAGCACCTGGCCGGTCTTCGACCTGGGCATGCTCATGATCACCATCGCCGCCCAGGGCTTGAAGCGATCCGTGACCTCGGGCGGCACGCCCAGCTGTTTCAGCGCCTGCACGGTCTTGTCATACAGCGGCTGGCCAAGCAGCGCTTGCAGGCTTTCGCCCTGATCCAGCAGCATGGCCTGGCTGGCGGCCTGCATGCTGGCCTGGTCGGGGATGATTTCCATGACATAGCGCGAGGAGCGGTCAAAGGCAGCCTGCACCGGGGGCGCCAGCCTGGTGACGCGAGGGTCTTCGGAATGGATGGTGCCGAACAGATAGCTGCGCTTGCCCGAGTCAGGCGAGGTGATCTGCCACAGCAGCCCCTGTTCCCTGGCCTGCGTGGCCGCACCATCGCCCGCCTGGGCCGCCTGCCAGCCACCCAGCAACAGCAGCAACAGCCCCCATGTGCGCCAGCGCCATAGCGCGCCCGCCACCCCTTGCATCGCCCTGATCTCCGTCATCGTCGTCTCCATGTTGTGTGGCCTTGATTCTATACTACGCCGCCGCCCGGGAACGACGCTTGACAGGCTTGTGCAACGGGCCATTGTCATTGAGAATGACGGCCTTCGGGACAGCCGCACATCAGGCTGTTCTTCACCCCTCCAAGAAAGAGCTAGCATGTCGGATTCCGAATTTTTTGATGCGGTCGATGCCTTCGTCAACCTGGCCAACGACCTGAACAACAAGCTGGACACCTCCGAGGTCAGCGCCGCGCTCATGTACGCCGCCGCACGTTATAACGCCTTCAACTTCTTTGCCACCGACGGCCAGATCGACAATGAATTCCCCACCTACAAGGGACTGTGCGAGCAATATCAGGCGCTGTTGCAGAAGAACATGGTCGACATGCGCAAGGAATTCGAACAGGCCAAACCTACTGCAAACTAAGGAGTTTTTCATGCGATCCATACTTCTCACCGTCGCTCTGGCCCTGGCCAGCCTGAACAGCCAGGCCCTGGACCTCAGCGACCTCAGCAACAGCGACGCCGTTGCCGGCCTCAAGACCGCCCTCAACAAGGGCGCCGCCAGCGCAGTAGGCAAGCTGGGCAAGGTGGACGGCTTCCTCGGTAACGATCGCGTCAAGATTCCCCTGCCGAATTCGCTGCAACGCGTGGAAGGCACGCTGCGCCGCTTCGGCATGGGCTCGTACGCCGACGAGCTGGTGGTGACGATGAACCGCGCCGCTGAGGCGGCCGTGCCCGAAGCCAAGGCACTGCTGATCAGCGCGGTGCGCGACATGTCGGTGCAGGACGCCAAGGGCATCCTCACCGGCGGCGACACCTCGGCCACCGACTACTTCCGCGGGAAAACCTCCAAGTCGCTGGCTGCCAAATTCCTGCCCATCGTCAAGAAAGCCACCGAGAAAGTCGGCCTGGTGCAGAAATATGACAACTTTGCCGGCAAGGCCAACCGCCTGGGCTTGCTCGACGACAACCAGACCAACCTGGAGAACTACGTCACGCAGAAGGCCCTCGAAGGCCTGTTCCTGATGATCGCCGATGAAGAGAAGGAAATCCGCGCCCACCCGGTGGAGCAAGGCAGCAAGCTGCTGAGCAAGGTGTTTAGTGCGGTGTTGAACAACTAAACACATTTATCCGCAGATTACGCAAGATTCACGCAGATTTTTTCTTTCCTGGTTAGTTCCGGCTTTCTATAGAGAACCAGGCGGACACCCTGTTTCAAATGCAGTTCAACAGGTTGCCCTGTGGTTTTAATCTGCGTCAATCTGTGTAATCTGCGGACCAGTTTTTGAAAGGACTTAAATGATCGCTCCCCTGCTCATTGCCAAGAATGCTGAACAAGAACTGACCCTGCTGCCGGCCATGGCCAACCGCCACGGCCTGATCACCGGCGCCACCGGCACCGGCAAGACCGTCACCCTGCAATCGCTGGCTGAATCGTTCAGCCGCATCGGCGTGCCGGTGTTCATGTCCGACATCAAGGGCGACCTGTCCGGCCTGGCCAAGGTTGGCGGCGGCAATGCCAAGGTGG
>DATDDN010000030.1:0-11054 GCA_036523795.1 Gallionellaceae bacterium
CGAGTGGCCGTGGCGAGCAGGCCGGGATGCAAGGCGCCGCGCAGCGAACGACGAGACATACCATGTTGGTAGGCGAGGAGTAAGCGAGCACGCAACGTAGCAGACTGGCCGCACAGCAGGTCAATCAACCTGTTAGTGGGCTTCGCTGTCTACATGCGCCTGATAGGCCGCTGCATCCAGCAGCGCGTTCAGGTCGGCCGCATTGTCCGGCTTCATCTTGAACATCCAGGCGCCATACGGATCGGCATTGATCTTCTCGGGCGCGCTGTCCAGCTCGCTGTTGGCAGCGGTGACCGTGCCAGCCACGGGCGCGTATACGTCGGAAGCGGCCTTCACCGACTCCACCACGGCGCACTCTTCGTTGGCCTTCAGCTTGCGCCCGACGGCGGGGCATTCCACAAACACCATGTCGCCCAGCAATTCCTGTGCGTGCTGGGTGATGCCCACGGTGATGGTGCCGTCGGCCTCGGTCTTGATCCACTCGTGGGTGGCGGTGTACTTCAGGTTGCTGGGGTTGCTCATTGAATTCTCCTATTAGACCTTCGTAGGGTGGGCACGCTTCTGTGCCCACGCTGAAAAATGGAGGGCACAAAATGTGCCCACCCTACAGATTTAAATCAAGCCTTTGCCGTTGCGCACAAACGGATATTTCACCACGGTGGCGGTCAGCATTTTATCGCGGATGGCGACCTGCACGCTGTCGCCGATCTGTACCGCGGCCGGCAGGCGCGCCATGGCAATGGATTTGTTCAAGGTCGGGGAAAAGCTGCCGCTGGTGATTTCGCCCTCGCCGTGCGCGGTGTGCACCACCTGGTGGTCGCGCAGCACGCCGCGATCCTGCAGCACCAGGCCCACCAGCTTGCGCGTCGCCGGCTTCGCCAGCAGAGCCGCCTTGCCGATGAAGTCACGCTCGCTCTGCAGGTCCACGGTCCAGGCCAGGCCTGCTTCAAGCGGGCTGATGGTCTCGTCCATGTCGTGGCCGTACAGGTTCATGCCGGCTTCCAGGCGCAATGTATCGCGCGCGCCCAGGCCGATGGGCTTCACGCCGGCATCGGCCAGCGCCTGCCAGAAGAAGGCCGCCGCCTTGGCCGGCAGCATGATCTCGAAGCCGTCTTCGCCGGTATAGCCGGTGCGGGCAATGAACATGGTGCCCATCTCCACGGCATTGAATGGCTTGAGCGACTCGGCCAGCTCCTGCGAGCCGGGCATCGCCTTCCACAGCTTTACGGGCGCATTGGGGCCCTGCACTGCGATCATCGCCAGGTCGTCGCGCGAGGTAATCTGTAATTGTGGTGCGCGTGCAGCCGCCTGTTCCTTCATCCAGGCAATGTCCTTGTCGGCGGTGCCGGCGTTGACCACGATGCGGAACCAGTCTTCGGTCATGAAATAGACGATGAGGTCGTCGATCACGCCGCCTTCCGGGCGCAGCATGCAGGAATACAGCGCCTTGCCGGCGGTCTTCAGCTTGTCCACGCTGTTGGCCAGCAGGTAGCGCAGGAAGGCGCGAGTGCCCGCACCGCGCACGTCCACCACGCGCATGTGGCAGACGTCGAACATGCCGGCGTCATTGCGCACCTGGTGGTGTTCGTCGAGCTGGGAGCCGTAGTGCAGCGGCATGTCCCAGCCGCCGAAATCGACCATCTTGGCGCCCATGGCGCGGTGTGCTGCGTTGAGAGGAGTCTGTTTGAGTGTTGTCATGGCAAAATCCGGCAAATAAAAAAGGCGCAGCAGAGAATTCTGCTGCGCCCCATCTGTCCTTGGTACCTGAGAGATTACGGCTTGACCGTGTGCCCCTTCGGTGGCTGATTCAACAGCACTCTCCAGATTTGCCTGTTCCGGTTGGTTCTTGAGCCTGAGCGGTTACGGGTGTTGCGCCTTCGGCGGTGCCTGGTCGGCACGCTCTCCCAATCGGTCTGAACGGCAGGCGGCACTATACCGGAAGTCGTGGGGAGGCGGCAACCAGTGGCCGGTTGGTGAGTGGGGACTATCGCTGCGGGTAAAGCAGGAACAGGCGGTAGCCCGCCGGCTTGAGATCGGCGGTGTTGAGGTGCAGCTTGACACCGGTCTCGCGGTTGGTGGGCAGGCCGTCTTTTTCTGCGCCTGCGTTGCCCAGATATTCTGCCGGGGTAAAGACACGTCTGGCCACGGCCTTGTCGTCGAAACCCGTCAGGGTCAGCTCCAGGTTGGGGTAAGCCAGCGCAAACTCGGCGCGGTTGCGCAGCAGGGCGCTGAGGGTGATCACGCCAGCCTGGTCTGGGTCGGCCTCCATGGCGGAGGACTCTATGCTGATCTGGTCAGGCAGTTGCGGCAGAGGAATGGTGCATTTGAGTGTGGCGCAAACCCGGCTCAGCAGCGGTTTGCTGGCTGGCACGCGGGCCGCCAGTTCGACGCGATAAAAATAAATGGCCTGCAGCGCGAGCGCCAGCAGCAATACGCCGGGGGCCAGCAGCCATGGCCAGCGGCGCGCAGCCGGACGGCTCGAAAATGAAGGCGACTCGTGCTCATCGTCGAGGTGGCTGAAGTCTATGGTGTCCAGCGTGCTGGCCGGGATGGGATGGCTGTCGAGGGCGGCGGATTCGTCGAGCGTGGCCAGCACGGGCGCGGGCGCGTCGATGGGCAGCGACAGCTGCGGGTTGTGCTCGTCGGTTACCAGGTGCGCGGCCGCGTTGAAAATCGCCTGGCAACGTCCGCAGCGCACCATGCCCTGGTGCGACTCACGCTGGGCGCGAGTGACCTTGAAGCGGGTGGCGCATTGTGGGCACTGGGTGATTTCCGTCATTTCCGCGTACCTGACAGGCAAGCCCAGCCATCTTCCATGACCGGGGGCCTGAGATTAAACCATTGCGAATAGACTTGCATCACGTCTTCGGCCTGCTCGCTCAGGATGCCGGACAGCACGATCTGTCCCCCCGTGCGGGTGGCGCTGGCCAGCAAGGGGGCCAGCATCTTGAGCGGATTGGTAAGAATGTTGGCGACCACCACGTCGTATTGCGGCAGGGTGTCCGTGGGCAGGTTGAATTGCGCTTCGACCCGATTGGCCTGCGCGTTGTCACGGCTGGATTGCACCGCCTGCGGGTCGACGTCGATGCCCACCGCCTGGCCTGCGCCCAGCTTCATCGCGGCAATGGCCAGGATGCCGGAGCCGCAGCCGTAGTCCAGCACGCTTTCGCCGCCGCGCAGGTTCTCGTCCAGCCAGCGCAGACACAGGCGCGTGGTGGGGTGGCTGCCGGTGCCAAAGGCCAGGCCGGGGTCGAGCACGATGTTGATGGCATTCGCCTCCACCGGCTCATGCCAGGAGGGAACGATCCACAGGCGCTGGGAAATGCGGATGGGGTCGAACTGCGCCTGGGTCAGGCGCACCCAGTCGTTGTCCGGCAGCGGCGCGATGTGGTGAGCCGGTATCCCGGTGAAGCCGGCAGCTGCGCAAGCCTGGCGCAGAATGTCTTCCACCGCGGCATCCGCCGGAAACAGCGCGGAGACGCGGTTGTGCGACCACAGGCTGGAGACGGGTTCGCCCGGCTCGCCAAAAATAGCCTGCTCGTCCGGTGTGTCGGCATCGGCGTCGAGCATGTCGACGGACAGCGCGCCCAGTTCGAGCAGCGCCTCGCTGAGTTGCTCGGCGTGTTCGGCATCGGCTTCGACGGTGAGGGTGATCCAGCTCATGGTTGCATGTGGTAAATGATGACGCCGGGCAGGGGCCCGGCGTTGTAGGGTTGGTTCACGGCGCCATCCGGCAGGGCGGGCTTACTTGGCCTTGGCCTGCTCAGCCAGCTTGTGCTCCAGGTAGTGAATGCTGGTGCCGCCGCGGGCAAAGGCGGCGTCCAGCATCAGTTCCTGATGCAACGGGATGTTGGTGAGAATGCCTTCCACCGCCATTTCCGACAGCGCGGTACGCATGCGCGCCATGGCCTGCTCGCGCGTATCGCCGTAGGCGATCAGTTTGCCGATCATCGAATCGTAGTGGGGCGGAATGGTGTAGTTGGCGTACACGTGCGAATCCACGCGGATGCCGGGGCCGCCCGGTACGTGCCAGGTGGTGATGCGACCGGGCGACGGGGTGAACTTGTAGGGATGCTCGGCATTGATGCGGCACTCGATGGCGTGCCCCTTGAGCTGGATGTCCTTCTGGCGGTAACGCAGCTTCTCGCCGGCGGCGATGAGGATCTGTTCCTGCACGATGTCGACGCCGGTGATCATCTCGGTGACCGGATGTTCCACCTGCACCCGAGTGTTCATCTCGATGAAGTAGAACTCGTCATTCTCGTACAGGAATTCGAAGGTGCCGGCGCCGCGGTAGCCGATCTTGCGGCAGGCTTCGGCGCAGCGTTCGCCGATCTTGTCACGCAGCTTGGTGTTGAGCAGCGGTGCGGGCGCTTCCTCGATGATTTTCTGGTGACGGCGCTGCATGGAGCAGTCGCGCTCGCCCAGGAAGATGGCGTTGCCGTGGGTGTCGGCCAGGATCTGGATCTCGATGTGGCGCGGATTCTCCAGGAACTTTTCCATGTACACCATGGGATTGTTGAATGCGGCCTGAGCTTCGGTGCGTGTCATCGTCACTGCATTGATCAGCGCCGCTTCGGTGTGCACCACGCGCATGCCGCGGCCGCCGCCGCCGCCGGCTGCCTTGATGATGACGGGATAGCCGATGTGGCGGGCGATCTTGACGATCTCAGCCGGGTCTTCCGGCAGCGCACCTTCCACGCCGGGCACGCAGGGCACGCCGGCCTTGTTCATCGCGGCCTTGGCGGAGACCTTGTCGCCCATCAGGCGGATGGTGTCGCCCTTGGGACCGATGAACACGAAGCCGCTCTTCTCGACGCGGTCGGAGAAATCGGCGTTTTCGGAGAGGAAGCCGTAGCCGGGGTGGATGGCCTGGGCGTCAGTCACTTCCGCGGCGCTGATGATGGCCGGGATGTGCAGGTAGCTTTGCGAAGAGGGGGCCGGGCCGATACACACCGACTCGTCGGCCAGCTTCACGTATTTGGCTTCGGCATCGGCCTCGGAATGCACGGCGACGGTCTTGATGCCCATCTCGCGGCAGGCGCGCTGGATGCGCAATGCTATTTCACCGCGGTTTGCAATGAGAATTTTTTCAAACATGGGCTGCCTCCGCGTTGAAATAGCATGTGCGGCCTGCGGCCGCGGTGCAATTTGGCTGCGCCGCTGCGCCGCCAGTCGGCGGCTGGTCACCGCGGTTGGCAATAAGGATTTTTTCAAACATGTTGCAGTACTCCTGCCTTGCGGGGGCGACTGAAGTAGGTGCAGCATTGACCGCCATGGCAGGTCATAGCTGTATCAGTTCGCGCCCTTGGGTGATTAACCGATGATAAACAGCGGCTGTCCAAATTCTACGGCTTGTCCGTTTTCAACCAGGATGGCCTTGATGGTGCCGCTGGCATCGGATTCGATCTCGTTGAGCAGCTTCATCGCTTCGATGATGCACAGGGTATCGCCGCTGCTGACAGACTGGCCGATATCCACAAAAGCCTTTGCGCCTGGCGAAGCAGAGCGGTAGAAGGTGCCAACCATGGGGGATTTGACGATGTGGCCTTCCGGCGCGGCCGGTTCGGCGGGGGCAGCGGCCGGCGCAGCCGCTGCAGGTGCGGCCTGGGCAGCGAACATCTGTGGCTGTGGTGCGCTCGCGTAGACGGGTTGCACGGAAGAGGAACGCGAAATGCGCACGCGCTCTTCGCCTTCGCTGATTTCCAGCTCGGCGATGCCGGAATTCTCGACCAGTTCGATCAGTGTCTTGATTTTGCGTAAATCCATGGTTAACTCCTTACAGAATGTTGTAGCGCGTATTGCAGGGCCAGTTCATAGCCGATTGCGCCCAAGCCGCTGATGACGCCCACGGCAATGTCGGAAAAGAAGGATTCCTTGCGGAATGGCTCGCGGGCGTGCACATTCGACAAATGAACCTCCACAAACGGGATCGCCACGGCCGCCAGCGCATCGCGCAGGGCGACACTGGTATGGGTGAAGGCGGCCGGATTGATGATGATGAAGTCGGTGCCGTCCTCGCGGGCAGCATGAATGCGTGCAATCAGCTCAGCTTCGGCATTGCTCTGCAAAGTGCTGAGATTTGCGCCGTTCTGCTTGGCAATTTGCACTAATTTCTCGTTTACCTGTGCGAGTGTGGTATGGCCATACACGCCCGGCTCGCGGCTGCCGAGCAGGTTCAAGTTGGGACCATTTAGCACCAGGATATTTTTCATGGCGCGCATTTTGCCGTAATTTGGTTGCGATTGTCCAATTTTGACGGCATGTAAGCGTTTTCTAATTTAGATGGCCTGATGGAGGGTCTGCAGGAACTGGTCTGCGTCCTGATAGCCGGTGACGCGGTAGTCGCCGATCTCATTGCCGCGCTTGTCGAACAGCAGGATGGCGGGCGGGCCATACAGCGAGAAGTGTTGCAGCAGCGCCTTGTCGTCCTCGCTGTTGGCCGTCACATCGGCCTGCAGCAGCAGGGTGTTGCGCAGCTTGGCGCGCACACGGGTATCGGCAAAGGCAAAGCGCTCCATTTCCTTGCACGAAACGCACCAGTCGGCATAGAAATCGAGCATCACCGTCTTGCCCCTGGCCTGGGCGATGCGCTGTTTGAGTTCGTCCAGGCTGCGTACGCGTTCGAACAGCAGATGCTCGGAGGCTGCGTCGGCGCGCGCTCCCCCGCCCAGCCCGGACAAGGGACGCAGCGTGTCGCGTGCGCCGGATAGTGCGCCCACCAGGTAGGCGCTGCCCAAGAGCAGGGCGAGGATGCCCAGGCCCTTCCACAGCTTGCGCCAGCCGCTGGCGTTGTGCGGCAATTCGTCCAGCGCATGCATGTATACCGCGGAGACGACCAGGAGGATCGCCCACAGCAGCATCTGCACGCTGACCGGCAGCAGCGGCGCGACGATCCAGATGGCCAGCGCCAGCAGCAGCACGCCGAAAAAGCGCTTGACCGACTCCATCCAGGCGCCGGCCTTGGGCAGCAGCGCGCCGGCCGAGGTGCCGATCACCAGCAGCGGCACGCCCATGCCCAGGGCCAGGGCAAACAGCGCGCTGCCGCCCAGCCAGGCGTCGCGCGTCTGGCCTATATAAAGGAGTGCGGCTGCCAGCGGCGCGGCCACGCAGGGGCTGACGATGATGGCCGACAGTGCGCCCATCACGAACACGCCGCTGATGTGGCCGCCATGCAAGCGGTTGCTGCTGCTGGAAAGCTTGCTCTGCAGGGCGGAGGGCAGCTGCAGCTCATAAAAGCCGAACATCGACAGCGACAGCAGTACGAAAACGGCGGCGAAACTGCCCAGCACCGCCGGGGTCTGCAGTGCGTTGGACAACAGCGTGCCGGACAATCCTGCTGCTACCCCGGCGGCCGCGTAAGTGAGTGCCATCCCCAGTACATAGGCCAGTGACAGGATGAAGGCATGGGTCTTGGTCATGTGGTGACCGCGTCCCACGATGATGCCGGAGAGGATGGGCACCATGGGAAATACGCACGGGGTCAAGGCCAGCAGCAGGCCAAAGCCGAAGAAGGCGCTGATCACCAGCCAGAAATTGCCCTGCTTGAGCAGGGCAGCGATCTGGCTGCTTTCGGTGGCGGGGCGTGCTGCACTGCCCGCAACGGGGGCGGAAGCGGCTGCTGGTGCGGAGGCTGCGGGCGCCGGGCTGGCCACGGGTGCCGTTTTGGGGCTGGCGCCGGGCGCACGGCCGCTGGCCAGCTGCACCCTGATTTCCTTGTCGATCGGCGGGTAGCAGATGCCATTCTCGGCGCACCCCTGATAGCTGGCCAGCAGGGTCAGCTGCTGCACGCCTTTTTCTGGTGCCAGGTCGATCTCGGCCTGGAAGGACTGGTGAAATACGTGCATTTCGCCAAAATTCGGGTCCTGCTTGATTTCGCCTTCGGGCAGGCTGGTCTTCGCAATCTTCGCCGCACTGCCCTTGATGCTGAAGCTGACCTTGTCGCGATACAGGTAGTAGCCTGGCGTGACGCGGAAGCTGGCCAGCAGGGTATGTGCGTCGCGCACTGTGACGCTCAGTTCGAACGCCTGGTCGGGCGGCAGGAAGTTGGCTTGTTTCTTGGCACCGAAGGAGGGCAGGCGATCCAGCAGATTGTCGGCATGAGCCAGTGGAGTCAATGACAGCAGCAACAGCAGCAATACACGCATGGGCTAAGTCCTCAGGGGTTAAGTTGGGTTTCGTCGGTCACCCATTGCAGATAGGCGGGCAGTCCGGCGCTGAGTGAGATGGCTATTATTTCCGGAAGTTCATATGGGTGCTGTGCACGGATTTCCTGCTGCAGGCGCGGATAGGCGGTGCGTGTGGTCTTGATCAGCAGCGGCACTTCGCCAGCCGACTCGATCTTGCCCTGCCAGCGGTAGACCGAACGGCATGCCGCCAGGATGTTGACGCAGGCGGCGGCGCGGGATTCCACCAGTGCAGTTGCCAGGCGTTCCGCGCTGGCCTGGTCGGGCAGGTTGGTCAGCACCAGCAGGATGTCATCGTGGCTCATGCCGCTCTCGCTCCGGCCCGCGCGCAGCGGATGCCCAGCTGCATCAGCTCGTCCCACACGTCGCCGTGACGCAGGCCTTTCACCAGTTTGTCGACCTGTGCTGCCTGGCGCAGGGCGCGCTCGGCCAGCGCAGGCGTAAAGCGGCGCACCGCGCGCTCCACCAGTTTCTGGCGCATACCCCATACGCGCGCATCGCGCAGCGCACCGGACAGGTTGCCGCCACCCTGCATGGCACGTGCTACCTTGGCCAGGGTACGGATGTCTTCGGCCATGGCCCACAGGATCAGCACCGTCGCCGTACCCTCGGCGCGCAGGCCTTCCAGGATGTGGGCAAAGCGCGCTGCATCGCCGCCCAGCATGGCTTCGGACAGCTTGAACACGTCGTAACGCGCCACGTCCATCACCGCATCCTTGACCTGCTCAAAGGTGAGCTGGCCGGGAGGGAACAGCAGCGCCAGCTTCTGGATCTCCTGGAACGCGGCGAGCAGGTTGCCCTCCACGCGCTGAGCCAGGAAGGCCAGTGTGTCGGGGTCGGCGGATTGCTGCTGGCGCTTGAGACGGGCAGAAATCCAGGCCGGCAGGGCGCTGATGGGAACCTCGTCGGCACTGATCACCACGCCGCGCTCCGCCAGCGCAGCAAACCACTTGCTCTTGAGTGAAGACGAGTCGAGGTGCGGCAACGAGATCAGCGTGACGGTGTCGGCGGGCAGTTGCTGGCAATAGTCCTGCAGCGTCTGCGCGCCTTCCACGCCGGGCTTGCCGGAGGGAATGCGCAGATCCACCAGCTTGCGCTCGGCAAACAGCGACATGCTCTGCGCGCTGTTGCGCAACTCCGCCCATTTGAAGCCGGGTTCGGCGATCAGTACTTCGCGCTCCGTGTAGCCCGCATCGCGAGCCGCTGCGCGAATCGTATCGGCAGCCTCGATGGCCAGCAACAATGCTTCGCCATGTATCACGTACAGCGCTTGCAGGCCGCTGCTGAGGTGGCGCGGCAAGTCGTCGCCGGAAAGTTTCATGGTTTGTCGACGTGCTCCACGGGGTGAGGCTTGGCGCGCGCCAGGCGGCGCAGCACCTGCTGCGCCGCGTCGGCACGCATGTCGCGCATGATCATGGCCTCTTCCTGCTCCTTGGCCAGAATCTGTGAATCGTCGTAGGTCATGCTGCGTTGCAGCACGATCTCATCCGCATTCAGCCAGTCATTTTGCTGGCGGTCATAGGCACGTAATGACACGGTGTAGCGCAACTGGTATTCGCGAATCTGGCCGGCACCCGACAGCGCCATGATTTGCTTGTTGGTGTTTTCGGCCACCACCTCCAGTGTCAGGTCCGCCTGGGCGGGCGAACTGGCCAGCACGATCTTGTTCAGCTCCAGCTGCATTCGCAACTCGGTGGTAAACGGTGTCTCGCTGGGCGTCTTCAGGTAGAGGGACTGAAACGGATACTCCTTGCCCTGCAGGTCATGCCCGCGCAGGTGGAAGCCGCACGCGCTGAGCAGCAGGGTGACCATCAGGAGCAGGGCGGCACGCATGGACATGGTCAGATCACCACGTTGACCAGGCGCCCCGGCACCACGATCACCTTCTTGGGAGTGCCGCCGTCGAGCTGCTTTTGCACGGCCTCGTGCGCCACGGCCGCCTGTTCGATGGCGGCCTTGTCGGCGCTGGCGGGGACCTTGATGCTGCCGCGCATCTTGCCATTCACTTGCAGTACCAGCTCCAGCTCGTCCTGCACCAGCGCGGCCTCCACGGGCTCGGGCCAGGCGGCGGCGAGGATGTCGTCACCGTAGCCCAGCTCGCGCCACAAGGCGTGTGCGATGTGCGGCGTGATCGGCGACAGCAGGCGCAGCAGGATGGACAATGCCTCGCCCACAACGGCGCGATTGGCCGGCTCCTTGCCGGATTTCTCCAGCGCATTGAGCATCTTCATCGCGGCAGACACCACCGTGTTGAACTGGAAGCGCCCCATGTCGTAGTTGGCCTGGCGCAATGCAAGATGAATCTCGCGGCGCAACGCCTTGGCATCGCTGGAGAGCGTGGCAAGGTCATGCGATTCCTTGCCGATGTTGGCGAACTCGGCGGCAAACGCCCACACGCGCTTGAGGAAACGGTGCGAGCCGTCCACACCGGAGTCGCTCCATTCCAGCGTCTGCTCAGGCGGTGCGGCAAACATCATGAACAGGCGTGCGGTGTCGGCGCCGTACTCTTCGATCAGGGCTTGCGGGTCGACGCCGTTGCGCTTGGATTTGGACATGGTGCCGATGCCCTGGTAGTCGACATCGGAACCATCGCTGACCAGGCGGGCGCCGGTTACCTTGCCGCCTGCATCGTGGCTGAGCACCACTTCGTCCGGTGCAAAATATTCGATGCCGCCCTTGTCAGTGCGGCGCGAGAAGATATGGTTGAGCACCATGCCCTGGGTGAGCAGGTTGGCGAACGGTTCGTCATAGTTCACCAGCTTGAGGTCGCGCATCACCTTGCTCCAGAAGCGCGAATACAGCAGGTGCAGGATGGCATGCTCGATGCCGCCGATGTACTGGTCCACCGGCATCCAGTGGTTGGTCTCG
>DATDDN010000031.1:0-20692 GCA_036523795.1 Gallionellaceae bacterium
GCGTAGCGGATCGTGCGAGTTCCGCAGCCGCCTGACCTGCCGAGCAACGCAGGGAACCCCGCAAGGGGTGGCGGATCGGGGCGGCGTTTCTTTGGTTACTTTCTTTGGCCGGACAAAGAAAGTAACCAGCTGTCGGGCTGCTCCCGACGGTGTTGGTTTTGACTAATGTCATTCATGCCACGACAAGCTCAGCACGAACGGATCACAGAACCTTCAACAGCTTACGCACTGGCGTCGGAATCGCCGCCCCCAACGCCTCCTCCACACTCAGCCACATCCTGCCTCCCTGCTCCGCCTTGACCGGCTTGCGCTCCAGTTCAATCCTGAGCGGTGTGATGTGCAGCTTGAAGTGGGTGAAAGTGTGGGTGAAGGCAGCCAGCTGCTCGCCGCCGCTTGCCTGCATGCCGCTCTGCGCAAACCAGTTCTGCGCGACCGCTTCGTCGTTGAACTGCGGCAGGCTCCACAGCCCGCCCCAGATGCCGCTAGCGGGGCGTTTCTCCAGCAGGATGTCGTTGCCATGCATGAGCAGCAGCATGACTACCTGACGCTCCGGCACCGCCTTGCCGGGACGCGGCGTCGGCAACTGGTCTACCCGCTGGCTGGCCAGCGCCACGCAATCGCCCTGCACCGGACACACCCCACAGCGCGGTTTGCTGCGCGTGCATACCGTCGCGCCAAGATCCATCATGGCCTGGGTGTAGGTGGCAATGTCGTGCGGTGGCAACAGCGCCTCGGCCTGCTGCCACAGTCGCGTCTCCACCGGCTTGTTGCCATACCAGCCCTCGATGCCGCGATGACGCGCCAGCACCCGTTTGACGTTGCCATCGAGGATGGCATGACGCTGGTGGTAAGCCAGTGCGCAGATGGCGGCAGCAGTTGATCTGCCCACACCCGGCAGTTCGACGATCTGCGCAAATTCGCGCGGGAATTCCCCCTGGTATTGCGCAACCATGATGCGTGCCGCCTGGTGCAGATTGCGGCCGCGGGCGTAATAGCCGAGGCCGCTCCAGTGCGCCAGCACGTCATCCGCGCTGGCGGCAGCCAGTGCGGTGATATCGGGAAACGACGCGATGAAGCGCTGGTAATAGGGAATGACGGTGGTCACTTGGGTCTGCTGCAGCATGATCTCGGACAACCACACGCGATAGGCGTCAACGCCCTGCCACGGCAGGTCGTGGCGGCCATGGTTACGCTGCCATGCAATCAGGCGTTGCGCGAAGGACTCCATCCGGTCAACGATTCAGCAGCCCCTTGAAGCGGTCCTGCAGTTTTTCCTTCAGCTCTTCCTTCTTGCTCTCGACTTTCTGTTTCGCGGTATCGGAGATCAGCGAGCCGAACTCGAATTTGTACTTGAGGTCGGTGTAGGGGCCGCTCAGGCGCACCGGCACGGTAAGGCCGCCCACCACGTCGCGCCCGCCCTGGCCTTCCAGGGTGCCGGCAAGCGTAGCCTTGGTCAGGTAGTCGATGCGGTCGTTGCCTATGTCCACGTCGCCCTTGCCCGATACGCGCAATAGCGGCGATTTGAGCGAGAGGTCTTCGTTGTGCGCCACGCCATTCTTGATCTTGAAGCTCGCCTTCATCTCGCTGAAGTCGGTTTTCTCGGCCTTGTTGGCAGACTCGGTCTGGTCGCCACCGCGCCCGCCAAATTCACGCAGCTTCTTGGCGATGTTGATGCCCTTCACCGCGCCATCCGCCAGACTGACGCCCGCGCTGCCGTTAAGCGCCTTCTTGAGCGCGCTAACGGTGTTGCCCTGGGTGGTGATGTTCAGGTTCACATCGCCCTTGCCGTCCAGCATGTCTAGGTTGACGGCGTCCTTCAGCAACGGGCCGATGACGACGCCATCCAGGCTCTGCCTGATGGCGACGCTGGGCACTTTCTGCGCGGCGTTCAGCGTGATGCTGCCATCCACGCTGCCCTGGTACAGCTTGGCGGCAATCGGGCTGACATTGACCAGGCCGTTGTGCGCCTTCACGTCCACGCGCAATTGCGAGGACTGCACATTCATCACCTTCAGCTTGCCCACGCGTACGCTGCCTTCCACGTTGAGCTTCTGCAGCCCGCTCAGGTCGAAGGGCTGCTCGGGGGCAGCCGTGGCACGCGCTTTGGCCTCGGCAGCCTGCTTCTTGGGCAGATACAGGTCCGCATCGAGCTGGTCGATATCGAGGTCATAGCGAATCGCCGGATTAGTGAAGTTGTTGACCGCCAGCTTGGCCTTGATCTGGCTTTGCAGCAGGCCGCCGGCCAGCTCCAGCAGCATGCTCTGGCGACCCGCATCCAGCTGCAGCTTGCCTTTCATCTCGCTGCTGAGCGATTTGTTGGGCAGCTTGTCGCCGGTGGCGCCGAGCTTGAGCACGAGATCGGACAGGTTGATCTGTTTTGCCTCCACGCTGCCGGCCAGCGGTGTGGACAGATTGAGCTTGAATGCCTGTTCCGGCTGCTTGAGGTCGACGTCTATCGTCAGCGCATTGCTCTTGAACGACTGCGCATTGCCCTGCATGTCGAGCAGCGCCAGGGCCGCGTCGACGTTGCCGACGGCGCCGTCGAGGTGAGCTTTCAGCGTCACCTTGTCGGCGGAGAATTTGTCATGAGTGAGGCTGAGCTCGGGCACGTTGACCTTGCTGTCGAACTTGTCCTTGCCTTTGAGGCCGCTGGCGGCCAGCTGCAGCTTGCGCGCGGTGTATTCCTGGGTGGTGAGGTTGGCGCTGGCGTCGCCGCTGGCGCTGAGATCGAGGTTGCTGATATCGAGCACGCTGCCCTTCACCTGCAAGTCGAGCGCTTCAACCTGGTAGCGCATCTGCGCCAGGTCGAAGGTCAGGATGGTCTGCAGCTGGGTGGAGATATCCACCTTGGGCTCGTTGGCCTGAATCACTGCCGACAGGTCGATCTTGCACGGCAGGCCATTGGCAATGCGGCCAGTCTTGAGGTTGACGTCCTTCAGGGCGTATTGCGTGCCCTTGCCTTCATCGCGATAGGCCAGCTGGGTATTTTCCACTTTGATCGCCGCGATGTCGAAAGCCAGGCCAGCGCTAGGCTTCGCCTGTGCCGGTGTTTCCCTGGGCGCTTCGGCAGGCTTGCCTTCACCCAGCAGATCATCATAGTTGTTGTGCCCATCCTTATATTTGACCACCTGCACCTTGGCGCCGCTCAGGCCCACCTCGTCCACCACCAGCCTGCCGGAGAACAGCGGCAACAGGGCTACCGCGACGTGGGCGCTGTCTATGGCGGCAAATTCGGTTTCGCTGTTGCGTTCGGACAGGGAGATTTTTTCCAGCCGTGCACCCAGGCTGGGGAAGAAAGTCAGCTTGATGTCGCCATCCAGCTTGAGGGTGCGCTGCTTTTCTTCCTTCACCAGCTTGATCGCCTGCGCCTTGTAGGCGTTGGCATCAAAGGTGGCAGCGATATAGGAGATAGCGATGGCCACCACAACAAACAGGGCCAGCAGCGACCACAAACCGATTTTGAGCGCCTTTTTCATGTCCGTACCCCGCGTAAGATGGTGAGCAATTATACATAAGGCGAGAAATCTGCTCGCATCACCGATGCCGGTCTACTGCTTATGCATTCCGCATCAATCCACGAAAAATAAAAGCGCAAACCGGAATGCGGCCTGCGCTTGATCCGTAACGTCCGCCTGAATACTCAGCTTGCCGGCAGGGCTATCTTGTTGTCGGTGCTGTACTGATAGTCGTGGAACACGTGCTCGGCACTGAGCAGCTGGTAGCGGCCGTCCGCCTGCTGGCGCGTAGTATCCTTCAGACGGTAGGTGTAGTGGCCGCAGGTCCAGCACTTGAAGTTGCGCATATGCGTGCACAGACAGGTCTTGTCGAACACCTGGATCTTCTTGTCGTCCGGATGCAGCGCCACCTCGCGGTTGTAGGAGTCGATGTAGGCGCAGTTGCCGTTGGCGTCGAGCAGGTAGCCATAAGACTCGCAACCCGGGCGGATGCCGGAGCCGATGGACGGGCTGTTCTTCAGCATGCGCATCGGATAGCCGGTGGGCGAAGTGGTGTTCACCTCGATATCGTCCTCGTTGGCCTTGAAATATTCCTGCTTCACGTCGTTGGGCAGGCCGCATTCGTTGGTGACGGTAAAACGGGTGGCCACCTGCACCGCTGCCGCCCCCAGCTCAAGGAAACCGGCCGCATCGCTGCCGGTGAAGATGCCGCCGGCCGGGATCACCGGGATGTCGAGATGCTCGTTGCGCAGGAATTCCATCACTTCCAGGGTGATGGTGCGCAGGTCGTACTTGGCCCAGTCCAGGCCGAAGCCGAGGTGGCCGCCGGCCAGCGGGCCTTCCACCACCACATAGTCCGGCAGGCGGTTGAGTCTGGCGTTCTTGCGCAGGAACAGCTGCAGCGCACGCACCGAGGACACGATGATGCCGATCTTGGCATCGCGGAAGCGCGGGTGATCCTCGATCAGCGCCAACGAACCCAGGTGCAGGCCTGCCGCCAGGGTGATGCCGTCAATGCCGGCATTCAGCGCTTCCGCCAGGCGCACCGTCAGTGTCTCGCGCGGCGCATTCATGGTGAGCTTTTCCATGCAGTTGATGAACACCATGCCTGGGCCGCGCTTGGCTTCCATGGTCTTGCTCACGTGCAGACGGGTGGCCTCGGCCACCTGGCCGAGATCAAACTTGACCGCCGACTTGTCGGCATTGTCGATGTTGTACTTGTACTGCTTGAGCTTGTCCTTGACGAAGTCAGTGTCGTAGCGCCGGTCTGCCACGGTGGGCAGCATGGCATCGGAAATGTGCCCGATGCCGCCCAGACGGGCGGCTTCCAGCGCCAGTTCTGCAGTGGAAATGTCCACACCCATTCCGCCAATCATGATCGGCACCAACTCCTGCTTGCCGAATCGCAGGCGAAAATCCTCCACTCGTTTCATTATTATCCTTAAATTTCTGAATCCAAGGCGTTATATTACCTTGGAATAGCGTGCATGTTCCTGTTTGGTGCGCAGATATTTGTCAAAAACCATGCAGATGTTGCGGATTAGCATGCGCCCCTTGGGGGTGACGCTGATCCATTGCGGCGAGATCTTGAGCAGCCCTTCCCGTTCGTACTCCTTGAGCTCGTTCAGCTCGGTGGCGAAATACTGGTCGAAGTCGATCAGGTAGGCAATATTGAACGATTCCTTGGAAATTTCAAAGTGGCACATCAGTGCCTGGATGATGGCACGCCGCACCAGGTCGTCTGCGTTCAGCTCAAGGCCGCGCATGATGGGCAGTTCGTCGTGGTCGAGTGCGTCGTAGTAGTCATCCAGTTCGCGGAAGTTCTGGCTGTAGGTGGGGCCGATCTTGCCGATCGAGCTGACGCCGATGGCCACCAGGTCGCAGTCGGAATGCGTGGAGTAGCCCTGGAAGTTGCGATGCAGGCGTCCCTGGCGTTGAGCGACGGCGAGCTCGTCTTCTGGCTTGGCAAAGTGATCCATGCCGATGTACACATAGCCCGCATCGGTGAGCGTCTTCACGGCCAGGCTGAGGATGTCCAGCTTAAGCTGCGGCGCGGGCATGTCTTCTTCGTGGATGCGGCGCTGCGGCTTGAACAGTGTCGGCATGTGTGCGTAGTTGTAGATCGACACGCGATCGGAACCGGCAGCAATCACCTTGTCCAGCGTGGCCTTGAAACCGGCCAGATTCTGTTTGGGCAGGCCGTAGATCAGGTCGATGCTCACCGACTTGAAGCCGTTGGCACGTGCCGCGCGGATCACCTGCAGCGTTTCCTCTTCGCTCTGGATGCGGTTGACTGCCTTCTGCACCTCGGGATCGAAATCCTGCACGCCAATGCTGATGCGGTTAAAGCCCAGGCCGCCAAGCAGCGCGATGGTGTCGTCGGTGACCTTGCGCGGGTCGATCTCGATGGAGTATTCGCCGTTCTCCACCAGCTTGAAATGCTTGCGGATGGCGCCCATCAGTTCGCGGATCTGTTCGTCGCTGAGGAAGGTGGGCGTACCGCCGCCCCAGTGCAGCTGCTCCACGCGCTGGCCCTCGCCCAGCAGGGCCGCCTGCATCTCCAGTTCCTTGATCACGTATTTCACGTATTTCTCTGCCTTGCTGCGATCCTTGGTGATCACCTTGTTGCAGGCGCAGTAAAAGCACAGAGTGTTGCAGAAGGGGATGTGCACGTACAGCGAGAGCGGGCGGCTGATGCCGCCGATCTCGCGCTTGGCCAGCCAGCTGCGATAAGTTTCGGCGTTGAACGCCTCGACGAAGCGGTCGGCAGTAGGGTAAGAGGTATAACGCGGGCCGTTTTTGTCCAGCCGCCGGATCAGATCGAGATCGACTTCAAGATGTGCATAGGGAGAGCTGCCAGATTGCATGTGTGTGTTATCCATCATTAACGCCCTTCACTATGAGGGCTGCCCCCCTGATTTGATTTGATATATGTCAAAAACCGTGTCATATTGCGCCAGTTAAGCAAGAATCACCGCGATCGTGCAACAAGCCATTTCCAAATCCTCGCTGAAAATAGCCTGCTCCAGCTGCAATCTGCGCGAGCTGTGCCTGCCTGTCAACCTCAGTCCTGCCGAGGTCGCGCAGGTCGAGAATCTGACACAACACAAGCGCAGCTATCGTCGTGGCGAATACCTTTATCGCAGTGGCGATCGCTTCCAGTCGCTGTACGCGATACGCACCGGATTTTTCAAAACCCAGGTACTGCATGAAGATGGACGCGAGCAGGTGACCGGCTTCCAGATGGCCGGCGAAATCATCGGCCTGGATGCCATCAGCACGGACGCGCATACCTGCGACGCCATCGCGCTGGAGGACAGCGAGGTGTGCGAAATGCCGTTTGCCAGCCTGGAAGAGCTGAGCCGCGACATTCCCAGCCTGCAACACCATCTGCACAAGATCATGAGTCGCGAGATTGTACGCGACCAGGGCATCATGCTGCTACTCGGCTCGATGCGCGCCGAAGAGCGCCTGGGCGCCTTCCTGCTCAATCTGTCGCAGCGCTACGCCGCGCGCGGCTACTCGCCCAAGTCTTTCCAGCTGCGCATGACGCGCCAGGAAATCGGCAGTTATCTCGGCCTCAAGCTGGAAACCGTCAGCCGCACGCTGTCCAATCTGCAGCAGCGGGGGTTCATCCAGATCCGCAACCGCTCGCTGGAGCTGCTCGACATCGCCGGGCTGCAATCCAGCCTGAAAACCTGATTACCCATCCAATCCTAGAGGAATACCACCATGAGTGAAACCGCCGTCACCAGCGACGAAATGAAGCGCGCGCGCCACCTGCATGCCGTTTTGCTGTTCAATTTCATCGTTAATCACATTTTCATTTTCCTGGCTTCGGTCAGCATGATCAAGCAGACACTGCTGCCCACGCTGATGGTGCCTGTGCTGTCGATCTCCATGCTGGCCTACATCCTGATCCGGGCACAGCGCGCCCGCGCCCAGGAACCTTCCTGGTTCGTGCGCTGCCACTGGCAACTGGCCGCGAAGCGCGCGCGCACCTTCCTGCTGCTGTTTGTGGTGATGGGTTGCTTCAGCGCACTGGTTTACTTTGGCGGACACGCCATGGGCATGTCCACCCTGTCCACCATGGCGCTCACCTTCGGCGTGGGCTTGCTGCCTTTCATGGTGACCCTGCTCGTGCTGGTGGTGCTGGAGTTTGACGCCGAACACCAGTGCAAGATCGGCCGTGTCCCGCCCTCGGCTGCCGCAGCCTACCCCGCCCCGCAGGAATAAGCATGGACAAGAAAATCCTGTTGGGTATCACCGGGCTGATCGTAGCCCTTTCCACGCTGGCCTGGCTGCTGCCGGATCAAGCCACCAGCACTGGCGACACCTTGCCCTGGCATATCACCCATCCCACGCCCGACACCACCCGCGTGCTGGGCGTTACCCTGGGCCGCAGCACGCTGGGCGAGGCGGAGCAGGTGTTCCAGGAGGCCGCCGAAATCAGCCTGTTCAAGCCGACTGAAGGCAAGCTGGCCGTAGAGGCCTTCTTTGAGGAAGTAAAGCTGAATGGCCTCAAGGCGAAGATCGTGGTCACCATTGCCATGTCGCAGGAAGAGCTGCAGGGCATGTTCGAGCGCGGCCTGCGCATGAACGCCACCAGCAGCGGCAAGCGCATCACGCTCAACACGGATGACTTGGCCAAGGTGCGCCTGGCACCGATCGCCAGCCTGAGCTACCTGCCCACGGTACAGCTGGAAGAGGCGATTCTCGCCAAGCGTTTCGGCACACCCGCAGAACGCATCAGGGAAAAGAAGAGCGGCGCCGTGCACTGGCTGTATCCACAGCACGGCCTGGATGTCACGCTAGGCAACGGCGAGAAACCGCTGCTGCAATACCTGCCGCCCAGGGATTTCGATCAGCTGCGCACACCGCTGGTGGCCAGCAGCGAAGTGCTGCAATAGACTCAGGCCTTGTCGCTTTCTGCTGATTCCGGCGCACTCCTGGAGTGCGCCTGCGAATCGCCCTGTTTCACCACCAGCGCGTCCTCATCTTCGTCCAGCAGGATGCGGCTAGCATTGCCTTCCATGTCTTCGTATTGGCCCCTGCGGATCGCCCATACCAGCACGCCCACCATCACCAGTCCAAAGAAGGTCATGCCCGGAATCAGGCTGTAGATCACTTCCATGTTTATTGCCTCCTGTCCTGCTGCCTGAACAAATTACGGATGCGCGCGGCATTGCCGATCACCAGCAACGAGCTGATCGGCATGGTGATCGCCGCCACCAGCGGGGTGACGTGCGCCATCATCGCCAGCGGCACCATGATGCTGTTGTACACGAACGACAGGCCGATGTTCTGCTTGATGGTGCGCAGGGTGCGGCGCGACAGCAAGGTGGCCAGGCGCACCTTGTCCAGCTCGTTCTGCATCAGCACGATGTCGGCGCTTTCCACCGATACGTCGGTGCCCGAGCCCAGCGCAATGCCGACATCGGCGCGGATAAGGGCGGGTGCGTCGTTGATGCCATCGCCCACCATGGCCACACATTCGCCGCTCTGTTGCAGCTGCTGGATGACGCGGTCCTTGTCCTGCGGCAGCACCTCGGCGATCACCTCCATCCCGCCCAGCTGCGCGGCGATGGCTTCGGCCACCGCGCGACGATCGCCACTGAGCAGCGTCATGCGGATGCCGGCTGCGTGCAGCGTATTGACCAACACCTGTGCATCGGCGCGCAGAGAGTCGGCCAGTACCAGCATGCCGACGTGACGCCCATCCAGGGCGCAATGCACACAGGTCTTGGCCTCGGCTTCCAGCACAGCCAGCTGCGCCAGCAAAGCTTCATCCAGCTGCACTGCATGGCGCTTGAGCCATTCCAGGGTGCCGAGCAGCATATGCTGTCCGTCCACGCGCGCCTCCACGCCATGGCCCGGATGGGCGTGGAAGCCGTTCACCTCGCGGCTGCGATAAGGCAGCTGCTGCTCGTCGGCTTCGCGCACGATGGCCTGCGCCACACTGTGTTCGGAATAGCGCTCGACAGCAGCAGCACGCGCCAGCAGCTCGCTGGCGGCGGCCCCCGACACAACGGGCGTGCTGACGACGCGCATGCGTCCTTCGGTCAGGGTGCCGGTCTTGTCGAACACGAAATGGGTGACCTTGGACATCGTTTCCAGCACAGCACCGTTCTTGATCAGGATGCCATGTTTGGCGCCAAGTCCGGATGCGACGGCGATCGACATCGGCGTTGCCATGCCCAGCGCGCACGGGCAAGTGATGATCAGCACCGAGGTGGCCGCCATCAGCGCCACCTCGAAATGGCCGGACCATACGAAATAAGTGATGGTGGCGCAGATCAGGGTAACCAGCACGAACCAGGGCACGATGGTGTCGGCCAGGCGCTGGATCGGCGCCTTGGAAGACTGTGCTTCCTCCACCAGACGGATGATGCGCGCCAGCGTGGAATCCTGCAGGCTGGCCTGCACCTCCATCACCAGTGCGCCGCTGCCGTTCAGGGTGCCGGCCGTTACATGATCACCTGTCTGCTTGCCGACCGGCATGGACTCGCCGCTCAGCATGGATTCATCCACCGAGCTGTGGCCCTCACACACCACGCCGTCCATGGGAATCTTGCCGCCCGGCTTGACCAGCAGGCGATCGCCCACCTTGATGGCGCGGATGGAGGTAATTTTTTCTTCGCCCGCCACCAGCAGGTTTGCGACACGCGGCTGCAGCTCCATCAGGCGATTGGTGGCAGACACAGCCTGGTGGCGGAACATGCCCTCCAGATAGCGACCCACCAGGATGACGAAGATGAGATTGGTGACGGTATCGAAATACACTTCACCGGCCTTGCTGCCAGCGATGGTGACGTAGAACGAATAGACATAGGTGACGGTGAGGCCGATCGCGATGGGCAGATCCATGGTCAACCGTGCATTGCGCAGCCCGCTCCACGCGCCCTTGTAGAACGGATAGCCTGAATACAGCAGCGTGGGGGTCGCCAGGAACCAGCCCATCCAGTGGAAGAAATCGCGGAACTCACCCTTGTTGGCGCCGCTGTAGAGCGCGATCGAGATCCAGATCAGGTTCATCATGGTGAAGCCGGCGAAGATAAGCCGGAACAGCATGGCACGATTGGTCTTCTTGATCGAACCTTCCGCGGTTTCCGGATCGTACGGCACTGCGGCATAGCCGATCCTGGACAGCTGACGGATGATGCTGGACAGCTTCAGCCGCTGATTGTCCCAGCGCAAATGCAGGCGCTTGCCGGCAAGGTTGACGTTGGCTGCCTCCACACCGGGCGTGCGCATCATGCCGCGCTCGATCAGCCAGACACAGGCGGCGCAATGGATGCCTTCGACCAGCAGGTGGATGTCGCGCACATCGCCCTGGCAGGTGACATACTCCTGCTGCACGTCCTCCAGGTCGTACATCTCGATGTCCTTGGGCGGGGTGGGTGGCGGCGCGAGCAACTGGCCTTGCGGCGTGCGCTGGTAATAACCCTGCAGGCCGGCCTCGTAAATTGCCTCGCACACCGACTCGCAGGCAAAGCAGCAAAAGTCCCGCTCTGCGCCATCGAACGGCTTTTGGTAATGGACGTCGTCAGGGATAGGCAGCCCGCAGTGGAAACACCCTGCGTGCTGCTGAGTGAGGCTGGATTGTTGCATCGATGATTAGCAGGAATTATTTTGCGACTGCAACAAACACCTTCTGTTCCAGGGTGAACAGGCGGCCATCCTGTTGCGCCTTGATGGCCAGGTCCCAGTTGCCGGTGCGCGGAAAGGTCAGGCTGCCGGAATAGTGCCCTGCCGATACTTCGTGCAGTGAGCCGCTGAAATCGTCAGCCGCCCCGCCGGGCCACTGTGCTGCCAGTGTGACCTGAGCACCAGTCAAGGGCTTGCCATCCTTGTCGTTCAACTCGAACTGGAATTCGGCCGGGCTGCCAATCAGGATGAAGCGCGCTGTTTCGGGTGTAGCCAGTGCATCATTTTTCAGGCGCTGCGGCGAGCGCAGCGTAGCCTGCCAGCCCAGGGTGCTGCGCTCGGCCTGTTGTTGCACCCACTTCGCCTCTTCCTTGTGGCTCTTCACGCTGTAACTGTCGTCCAGCATGCGTGGCCTATGATGCGCAGCATCCCACAGCATGCGGCCGTTATTCGCCAGTGCGATCATGATGATCGCGATCAGCGCGAGCAGCCATGGGTTGCGCCAGCCCTGCTTGTTCTTCTGTGAAATCATTTTCTATCCTCTCCAGGCTGGCGTGTGTCAGGGTTTGGGGCCGTTGAATACGGTATGGTAGCTGGACGACATGGCAGGGTTGTCCACATTTTCCACGCGGAACTCAAGCGGCGTAATTTCTTCCGTTACACCCTTTTCCGGCGCCTTCGCAAATATCGTGTATGCGGTGGCGCGGCCATGATGCGCCAACAATGGCTGCTCTGCGCCTATGATCTGCAGGCCGCCGACATCACTCACGGCGATCACTTTGACTTGAACGTCGCTGTTGGTCTTGTTCAGCACCTTGAACACATATTTGTTCTGGATCGAACCATCGCTCATGCGCACGAACAAGGGCTGGCGCTCCGGCACCACCCTGAGCTCAAGCGCGCCCAGGTGCGTTATGCCGTAAATAATGCCGCTCAGGGCGATCAGGATGATGGCCACGTAAACCAGCGTGCGCGGGTGCTGGTACAGCTTCTTGACCGGGCGTCCTTCCATCTCATCCAGCGAGGCGTAGCGGATCAGGCCGCGCGGGCGGCCGATCTTGTCCATCACCGAATCACAGGCGTCAAGGCACAGGCCACAGGTAATGCAGCCCAGCTGCTGTCCCTGGCGGATGTCCACACCGGTCGGGCACACCTGCACGCACTGGAAGCAGTCGATGCAGTCGCCCTGCCTGGCGCCGCCCTCCTCCGTCTTGCGCAGCTTGCCGCGCGGTTCGCCGCGCTTCACGTCATAGGTTGGCAGGATGGTCTGCGCATCGGTCATGACGCCCTGAATGCGTGCGTAAGGGCACAGCCAGAAGCATGCCTGCTCACGCAGAAAGCCGGCCAGAATATACGTGCCCAGAACGAAGGCCGACAGTGTCACCCAGCCCACCGTGGGCAAACTGAGCGTCAGCAGCATATGCCAGTAGTCGAAGGCATCCACAAACCAGATGGAGAAGCTGATGCCGGTCAGCACAGCGATGACCAGCCACGCCAGGTGCTTGGTCAGCTTGATGCGCAGCTTGGTGAAACTCCAAGGTGCGGCGTCCAGCTTGCGTCGCTGCGTAGGCTGGCCCTCAATTTTCTCCTCCAGCCAGGTAAAGGCGTCCGTCCACACGGTCTGGAAGCAGAAATAGCCGCAGAATACGCGCGAGGCAACCGATGTCACTGCAAACAGCGCCATCGCCATCAGCAGCAGGAGCAGGGACAGCATCCAGATATCCTGTGGCAGGATGGTGATATTGAAGAAGTGGAACTGGCGGTCGGCGATGTCAAACAGAATTGCCTGCTTGCCGTTCCAGCGCAAATACGCGCCCAGGAAGAACATCGCCCATAGCGAGCCGGTCACATATTTGATGCTGCGAAAGCGCCCCGGCATGCGCTTGGCGTGGATGGTCTTGCCGCCGGTGTTGACTGTCCATTCTTCATGTTCCCGATACAAGCCGGAGACGTTCGCCGACTCGGTGTTTGGTGCTGAATTGTTCATTGCCACTCCAGATTGATGTGCGCCCCACGCTGCGGGCAAGCGATTTCAAGAATTCCCTGTTTGCCATCCCACTGAGTTCGACAACGGAATAGCAAGCAGGGTTTCCCTGACAACCATAAAAAAGAAAAAAGAGGAGTGTAAGCTCCTCTTTTTTCTTGTCATCATGCGACTTATTTTTGGCCGTCTTTCCGGTTTGCGTTACGCCAGATGACGAAACCCAACCAGGCCAGAACCAGTGCCGCACCACCAAAGCACAGGATCACACCCCAAAATACGCTGTCATGAATGTGCATTTGTATATCTCCTGATATCCAGGCTACACGGCTTGGGCCGTGCAGCGATACGGTTAATTACTTGGCAGCAACTGCGTCGGCTTTGCCACCGCCCAGCTTGTACACGTACACAGCGAGCTTCTTGATCTCAGCCGGGCTCAATTTACCAGCCTCAGTGAAGTTAGGCATCACAGCGTTACGAGAATCCGGGCCTACGTTCACGCCGTAAGTGATGGTTTGCTTGATGCCTTCCAGGCTGCCGTCGAAACGCCAGATCTTGTCTGTCAGGTTGGCAGAACCCATCGCCTCCATGCCTTTGGCATCCGCACCGTGGCAGGAAACGCAATCGCTGGTCGCAAACACCTTCTTGCCGGCCGCGAATTCGGCATCGTTACCCTTGCCTTCGCTGCTTGCCAGAACCCACTTGGCTACATCGTCGATCTGCTGCGCGGACAGCGTGTCCTTGTGTGCAGTCATCACGCCCTGACGGCCGCCAGCGATGGTTTCATGGATCTTGTCGATCGTGCCGCCATACAGCCAGTCGTCATCGTTCAGGATTGGAGCCATCAGGCCCTGCTCGCGCACTGCAAACTTGCCGCCTGCCTGAATGGTGCCAACGCCGTTCTGGCCGTGGCACGCTGCGCAGTTGTCACTGAACAGCACCTTGCCCGAGCGTGTAACGTACTCGGTCAAGTCACTGTCAGCCAGAATCGCAGCGGGAGTCATGTCCTTCAGCTTGTTTTCGTACTTGCTGCGCACGGCATCCACTTGCTTCTGGTCAGCTTCCATTTCCTTGATGGCAGTCCACTTGCCAGAGCCCGGCAGGCCGATGCCCTGGAAAAAAGTGCCGGAGGTTGCTACCGGTACAGCCGGATACATCAACCAGTACACAACGACCCAGATTGCACTGGCTGTCAGGCCCAACATCCACCATTTTGGCGGCTGATTGACCAGATCGGCCAGATCGTCATCCCATACGTGTCCGGTGGTAGGCACGCCACCCGCGGATTTGCGATTGTCACTCATTATCTATCTCCCAAATTGTTGTGCTCGGCATCCTCGCGCAAAACCATATCGCTCTGCGCGTCAAACGCCTCCTTGTTTCCGGGACGAAGCACCAGCACATAGACCACGACCATCGCCACGAGCGCCAGCACGGTATACATCACGCCGAGCCAGTCGTTCAGGGTCATGCCGGACCAGTCTGTACGCAGGTACTCCATCAGCTTAGTCACGGTAGTTCACACCTTCCTGGAACTTGACCTGGTTGCCCAAGGATTGCAGGTAAGCAATGATGGCATCCATTTCGGTCTTGCCTTCCAGCTGTGCCTTGGCACCGGCGATGTACTCATCGGTGTAGATGGTCTTGGGCACAGGGTTGAACGGCATCTTGGTCATGACCTGCATAGTCTTGACGGTCAGGTCGGCGTCTACCGGATTCTTCTCCAGGAAGAAGAAGTTGGGCATCACGGACTCAGGCACAACATCGCGTGGGTACTTCAGATGGCGGCGATGCCACTCGTCCGAATACTTGCCGCCGACGCGGGCCAGGTCCGGGCCGGTACGCTTGGAGCCCCACTGGAACGGATGGTCGTACATGGACTCTTCCGCGATGGAGTAGTGACCATAACGATCCTTCTCGTCACGGAACGGACGGATCATCTGAGAATGGCACAGGTAGCAGCCTTCGCGGATGTACACACTGCGGCCAGCCAGCTCCAGCGGCTTGTACGGACGTACGCCGTCACCAGCTTTCCAATCCTCCAGGGTCTGGCCGGCTTGTGGCTGCCAGACCACGCTGGCGATCACATTGCCGTTCTGGTCCTTGTGCGCCGTACCGTTGCCCATGCCGGTGTTCGGCAGATAGAACAGAGGAACGATTTCCACGATACCACCCACGGCAACAGCCAGCGCCGAGAGGACAAACATCAGGATCGTGCTGCGCTCAATCTTGTCCTGAAACTTGGTTGAATAAATTTGATCAGCCATGATTATTTCACTCCTTATGCGTTAGCTGGAACTGCGTTAACGCCACGCGCAGCATTCGCTTGACGCACAGTCATCACCACGTTGAACAGCATGATCCACGCGCCCAGGTTGTAAATCATGCCGCCGATAGCGCGCATCGCATAGTAAGGATGCATAGCGGACACAGACTCAACGAAGGTATAGGTCAACGTGCCATACTCATCGTAGTCACGCCACATCAGGCCCTGCATGATGCCGGACACCCACATCGCCACGATGTAAACCACGGCGCCGATGGTAGCGAGCCAGAAGTGAAGGTTCACCAGACGATCCGAGTACATCTTGGTATTCCACAGCTTCATTACCATGTGGTAGATCGCACCCATGGAAACCATGGCAACCCAGCCCAGCGCACCGGAGTGCACGTGACCAACGGTCCAGTCAGTGTAGTGAGACAGCGCATTCACGGTCTTGATCGACATCACCGGGCCTTCGAATGTGGACATCGCGTAGAACGCCAGCGAAACCACGAGGAAGCGCAGGATGTAGTCGGTACGCAGCTTGTCCCATGCACCGGACAGAGTCATCATGCCGTTCATCGCGCCACCCCAGGAAGGGATGATCATCGCCAGGGAAATCGCAGCACCGAGGGAGCCAGTCCAGTCAGGCAGCGCTGTGTACTGCAGATGGTGAGCACCCAGCCATACATAGCCGAATGTCAGGGTCCAGAAGTGCAGCACGGACAGACGATACGAGAACACCGGGCGGCCGGACTGCTTCGGCACGAAGTAGTACATGATGCCCAGGAAGCCTGCTGTCAGGTAGAAGCCCACCGCATTGTGACCCCACCACCATTGAATCATGGCGTCCTGAACGCCAGAGAACATGGAGAAGGAATGAGTCAGGCTAACGGGGATCGCCATGCTGTTCACCACGTGCAGGTAAGCAATCATGATGATCATACCCATGGTGAACCAGTTGGAGACGTAGATGTGCGATGTCTTGCGGATCGCCACGGTCATGATGTGGTTCAGGCCGAATGCCACCCACACCACAGCAATCAGAATGTCGATTGGCCATTCCAGCTCGGCATACTCTTTGGACTGGGTAATGCCCAGCGGCAGAGTGATCACAGCCAGAACGATGATCAGGTTCCAGCCCCAGAAGGTGAACCATGCCAGACCGTTACTCCACAGCTTGGTCGCGCCTGTGCGCTGCACCATGTAGTAACCGGTTGCCATCAATGTGCAACCGCCAAACGCAAAAATCACCGCATTGGTATGCAGCGGACGCAAGCGTCCGAATGTGATTTCAGGAATGTCAAAGTTCAAAAACGGCCACGCCAGTTCAGATGCCACATACACACCAACCAGAGTGCCAACAACCAGATAGACCACGGCCATGATGGTAAACCATCGGACCACGTCCATATCGTATTTTACTGGTGTCGCTTGAGTCGCTTCCACAGTAGTCTCCTCCTAGAGCAAGTTACAAAACATGGACACCTTGACCATGAAAATGGCCGCAGCATCCGCTTATACGCCAACAATAACAGGCCGCAAAATTACACAAGTCACGACGACAAGTAAAGCCAAAATTGGTTCAAAACCCCGCATTTCCGAGCAAACAACTCGGTCAATAACCATTTTTCTGGTGTGGTTTATATACTTGTCGGTCAAGCGTGCGTCAAGGCAGGCGGAATGAAAAAATTGTGGAGCGGGTGAAGGGAATCGAACCCTCGTCGTAAGCTTGGGAAGCTTCTGCTCTACCATTGAGCTACACCCGCATGTAAAATGCAATGTTACCTTATCCTCCTCACCCTTTGAAAGTGATTTCCATCTCCATCAACGGCGCGTCAACCACATTTGACAAGCCTCTCAGCGTTGCCGAACTGATCGAGCACATGCAGCTCGGCAACAAACGCATTGCACTGGAATGCAACGGTGAAATCGTGCCGCGGGGACAGTTTGCACAGCACATGCTGGCGGATGGCGACAGGCTGGAAGTCGTCGTCGCGGTTGGCGGCGGTTAATTTCAAGCAGAAAGAAGCTCAATATCATGACGCAAGATCAACTCATCATTGCCGGCAAGGCCTATTCTTCACGCTTGCTGGTCGGCACCGGCAAATACAAGGATTTCGCCCAGACCCAGGCTGCCATCGAAACCAGCGGCGCGGAAATCATCACCATCGCGATCCGTCGCAGCAACATCGGGCAGAACCCGAACGAGCCCAACCTGCTCGACATCCTGCCGCCATCGAAATACACCCTGTTGCCTAACACCGCCGGCTGCTACAGCGCCGACGATGCCGTGCGCACCCTGCGCCTGGCGCGCGAGCTGCTGGACGGCCACAGCCTGGTCAAGCTGGAAGTGCTGGGCGACCCGCAATCGCTCTACCCCAACGTGGTGGAGACCCTGGCTGCCGCCAAGACCCTGGTGAAGGATGGCTTCCAGGTAATGGTCTACACCTCGGACGACCCCATCATGGCCAAGCAGCTGGAAGACATCGGCTGTGTCGCCATCATGCCGCTGGCCTCGCTGATCGGCTCCGGCATGGGCATCCTCAACCCGTGGAACCTGCAGCTGGTGATGGAACGCGTGCAGATGCCGGTGATCGTCGACGCCGGCGTGGGCACCGCCTCGGATGCCGCCATCGCCATGGAACTGGGCTGCCATGGCGTGCTGATGAACACCGCCATCGCCGCCGCACAGAACCCGGTGCTGATGGCCTCCGCCATGAAGAAGGGCGTGGAAGCCGGACGTGACGCCTATCTCGCCGGGCGCATGCCGAAGAAGCTGTACAGCGCCACTCCCAGCTCACCCACGAGCGGCATGATCGCGCCCAAGAGCGCCTGATGGAACTGCGCGATCGCCACATTCGCAGCTTCGTGCTACGCCAGGGTCGGGTCTCGAATGCGCAGCAACGCTGCCTCGATACGTTGATGCCGCGCTTCGGCATCCCTTATGCAGCGCAACTGCTCGACCTCAATGCAGCCTTCGGCCGCGACGCGCCCAAAATTCTGGAAATCGGCTTCGGCATGGGCGAGCCCACGGCCCACATCGCAAAGAACCACCCGCAGAATGACTACCTCGCGCTGGAGGTGCACACTCCCGGCGTGGGCAGCCTGCTCAAGCAGATCGACGAGCAGGGCATCAGCAACATCCGTGTGATGCAGCACGATGCGGTGGAAGTAATCCGCGACATGCTGGCCGACGAAACGCTAGATGGCGTGCACATCTTCTTCCCCGACCCATGGCACAAGGCGCGCCACAACAAGCGCCGGCTGATCCAGTCACCGTTCATTGCGCAGCTGGTGAAGAAGCTCAAGCCTGGTGGCTACATCCACGTGGCCACCGACTGGCAGGATTACGCCGAGCAGGTGCTGACGGTGCTCAGCGCCGAACCGGCACTGGCCAACACCGCCGCAGACTACGCGCCCAAACCGGACTACCGCCCGCTCACAAAATTCGAGCAGCGCGGCCTGCGCCTGGGCCATGGGGTGTGGGATCTGGTGTTCAGGAAGCGCTAGGTTTCGTCGCGCAGAAACAGCTGCAACAGATCGTTCAGAAACACCCTTCCCTGTTCGGTCGGCGCAATGCGCCCGGCTTCGAGTCGCAGCAGGCCGCGCTGCTCGGCCTGCGCCAACTCCTTGCGCACCAGCAGCAACGGCAGGCTGGTGCGCTCGCTGAACAGGCTCTCGGGCACGCCCTCGGTCAGGCGCAGGGCATTCATCATGAATTCGAAGCACAGGTCATCCACGCCGAGCTGCTGCTCGGTCTGCACCGGCGCGCCCTGCCGCACCTGCTCCATGTAGGCCTGCGGCTGCTTGTAGCGCGCCTGGCGCATCACCTTGTCGGGAAAGCTCAGCTTGCTGTGCGCGCCGGCGCCGATGCCCAGGTAGTCGCCAAACTGCCAGTAATTGAGGTTGTGGCGCGACTGCCGACCGGGCAGGGCAAACGCCGAGGTTTCGTAGTGCAAGTAACCCTGTTCTGCCAGCAGCTGTTCGATGCGCTGCTGCATTTCGGCACTGGCATCATCGTCGGGCAAGGGCGGCGGCTGGTGGTGGAACAGCGTATTCGGCTCCAGCGTGAGGTGGTAGCAGGACAGGTGCTGCGGAGAATATGCCAGCGCCGTGCGCACATCCCGCTCTGCCTCGGCCAGCATCTGCTGCGGCAGCGCATACATCAGGTCCAGGTTGATGTTGTCGAAATGACGTTGCGCGATCCCGATCGCCCTGTGCGCCTCATCGGCATTGTGTATGCGCCCCAGCGCCCTGAGGTGCGCGTCATTGAAGCTCTGGATGCCCAGTGACAGCCGGTTTACGCCTGCGGCGCGGAAGCCGGCAAATTTCTCCGCCTCAACCGTGCCGGGATTCGCCTCCAGGGTGATTTCCGCATTCGCATCCAGCGGCAGCAGCATGCGCACGGCGGCCAGCAGGCGCTCGAGAGCCGGCGCCGACAGCAGACTGGGTGTGCCGCCGCCCATGAATACGCTGTACACCCGGCGCCCCCACACTTGCGGCAACGCCTGCTCCAGATCACGGATCAGTGCGTCGACATAGGCGTCTTCCGGCAGTTCGTTGCGCGCCTCGTGCGAATTGAAATCGCAGTACGGGCACTTGCGCACGCACCAGGGGACATGGATGTACAGCGAAAGCGGCGGCAAGGCACGAAAATTCACGCCTTGCGACTGGATCGCGATGGGGTGCAGCGAATAGGTGGTCATGGGCAACTGCTGGCGCTGTGATTATGTCTGGGGGCGTTGCCCTGATAGATAAAGTTAATGGCCCGCCTGGCAAGTCCTGGCTTCGCGCCTGCTTCTGGTCTGCGCTTCAACCTCAACTGCGGCAAAGCGCGTGCCGATTTCCTGCTCCAGCTTGGCCCTGGCGATGAAGCCCGGCACATAGCCCTTGAAACTCAGGGATGCGTGGTAGTTCAGTTGCGTCCCCTCTCGCACGGGCGTCAACCGCCACTCGCCGCCATACGCAGCCAGATCACCGTCGGTCTGCCTGAAGGTGATCAGCTGATTTGGGGTCTCTTCCATTTCCACCGTTGAGTACATCCTGATGCGAAAGAAAAGAACGCGCACGATTGCCACCTGCTTTACCCTGACCTCGTGCTCCGAGATTCGTTCCACGCCGATTTCCTGCATCCCCGGTATGAACTCCGGCAGCCTCGTGTAATCGGTCAGCACGGCATATACCACACATGGAGGCTCGGCCAGCAGGAGGGACGCGCTGACATTGAATTCATCATGATCACGCTGCACGCTCACCTGCAGATTCTGCCCGGGGGCCGGCTGCGCGTCATCAGCCCGCACCGGAAGGCAGGCAAGTGCAGCAAAGAACATCAGACATAATCGG
>DATDDN010000032.1:0-22607 GCA_036523795.1 Gallionellaceae bacterium
CGTCGAAAAGACCGCGAACGGCGACTGGCGCATCGGCATCCACATCGCCGCGCCCGCGCTCGGCATCCCCCCCGGTTCGCCCATCGACGCCATCGCCGCGCAACGCATGTCCACCGTGTACATGCCGGGCGACAAGATCACCATGCTGCCGGAAAATGTGGTGCAGGCCTTCACCCTCAGCGCAGACAACATCTGCCCGGCGCTGTCGCTGTACATGGAGGTCGATGCCGGCACGCTGGAGGTCCTCGCCACGGAGAGCCGCCTGGAGCGCCTGCACATCGCCGACAACCTGCGCCACGACACCCTGGAGCCGCTGTTCAATGAGATCACCCTGCGCGACAGCAAGCTGGACTACCCCTACGCCAGCGAGCTCACCCTGTTGTGGAACCTGTCCAACAAACTGGAGGCGGGACGCGGCAAGTCGGCCGACAACAGCACCCAGCAGATCGACTACAACTTCTACGTGCATGACGACATCGTCACCATCACCAACCGCATGCGCGGCTCGCCCATCGACAAGGTGGTGTCCGAGCTGATGATCTTCGTCAACAGCAGCTGGGGCAGACTGCTGGCCGACAACAACGTGCCCGGCATCTACCGCACGCAGAACAACGGCAAGGTAAAGATGAGTACGGTGGCAGCGCCGCACCAGGGCCTGGGCGTGGCGCACTACATGTGGTCGAGCAGCCCCCTGCGCCGCTACGTGGACCTGGTCAACCAGCGCCAGATCATCCAGCTGCTGGCCGGAGACAGCCCCGTCTACGCCAAGAACGACACGCGGCTGTTCACCATCCTGCGCGACTTCGACACTGCCTACACCACCTACAACGAGTTCCAGCGCCAGATGGAGCGCTACTGGTGCCTGCGCTGGCTGCTCCAGGAAAAGATCGAGCGCATCGACGCCATGGTGATCCGCGAAAACCTGGTGCGCCTGTCCGGCATCCCGCTGGTGGGACGCATCGCCTCGCTGCCCGAGCTGGCGCCCAACACCATGGTGGAGCTGGAGATCGGCGCCATTGACCTGCTCGACCTGGAATTTGACGCGCGCTTCGTCTCTGCCGCCACACCCGCGCCGCTGGAGGCCGCCGCTTGAATACGGTCTGGATCAAACAGCGCTGGGCACAGGCCATGGCCTTTTCGCCCCTTTCGCTCACTCTGCCGCTGTCTGTCGCCCTGCACGTCTTTGTCCTGTTCGGCATCGGCTTTGTATTGCCCGCACCGATCACCACGCCCAGCTTCCTGCAGCCTCTGGAAGTCGTGCTGGTCAACAGCCAGTCCAGATCGCGCCCGCTGCAGGCCGATGCGCTGGCGCAGCGCAATCTGGATGGCGGCGGCAACATCGCCGCCGACAAGCGCGCCAGCACACCGCTGCCCACGCTGAGCGACGACAAGCAGCTGGTGCTCGAGCAATCCTCCAAGAGCGTGAAGCAGCTGGAACAGGAGGTGCATCGCCTCCTGACGCAACTGAAGAGCACGCACAGCGTGGAGCAGGAAAAGACCCCGAAGAAGACGGATACCAATAGCCTGAGCGGACAGGATCTGGTGCAGCGTTCCCTGGAAATCGCCCGTCTGGAAGCGCAGATCAGCAAGGAATTCAACGCCTACCAGAAGCTGCCCAAGCGCACCTTTGTCGGCGCGCGCACTCAGGAATACCGCTATGCCCAGTATGTGGAAGACTGGCGCGTCAAGGTGGAACGCATCGGCAACCTGAACTACCCCGCGCAGGCACGCCAGCAGAAGATTTTTGGCCAGCTGCGCATGACCGTGTCCATCCGCGCTGACGGCAGTGTGGAAAGCGTGGAGATCAACAAGTCTTCCGGCCATCGCATACTCGACGCCGCGGCCATGCGCATCGTGCGGCTGGCCGCCCCCTATGCGCCTTTCCCGCCCGACATGCGCAAGGACACCGACATCCTCAGCATCGTGCGCACCTGGTCCTTTACCAGCACCGAGCACCTGGAAAGCGAATGAAGCCTGCCCGCTCCCTGCTGAGCCTTGCCCTGCCGCTGCTGGTCAGCGCAGCCTTGCTGCTGACGCAGCAGGTGACCGCCAGCCATGCCCTGCAGCACACGCTGACCAGCCATCAGCAGCAGGACAAGTCGGCAGCGCACGCCCATCACTGCGACCTGTGCGCACTGGACGTGCAACTGGGCAGCGCCATGCACAGCAGCGCACCGAACCTGCTGCTCGCCGCATGCGGCACACATCACCAGGCCCTCTTCCAGCAGCCATGCCCGGCCATTCCCGCCCGGGCCGCCACCGCACGCGGGCCGCCCGCAATCTCCCTGTTGTTAGCATGATCTGCGCCCGCCGCCACGGCGGGCATGTGCCACACAATCCGGAGTATCGCCATGCAACGTTACGCAATCACTCTTGCCGTACTGTGCACCCCATTGCTGGCCCAGGCAGCGACCGATGCAGACCTGCAGTCGCTGCGCGAGCAAGTGCGCCAGCTGGAACAGCGCGTGCAGGACATCGAATCACAACCCGCTCCCGCGCCGGCAACTGCGCCGAGCGGCAGCAATGCCTTCAACCCGGACATCTCGCTGATCCTGGCCGGCACCTACGGCCGCCTGGGCGAAGATCCGTCCGTGCCCGCCACCGGCTTTGCGATGTCCCCCAATAACAGCGGTTACTCGCGCAGCTTTAGCCTGAAGGAATCAGAGCTGGGCATCAGCGCCAGCATCGACCCGCAGTTTCGCGGCTTCGCCACCATTGCGCTGGCGCCCGAGGGCGGCAGCAGCGTGGAGAATGCTTTCGTGCAGACCACCGCACTGGGCAACGGCCTCAACCTCAAGATGGGGCGCTATTTCTCCGGCCTGGGCTACCTCAATGAACAGCATGCCCACGCCTGGGATTTCATGGACCAGCCGCTGGTATACCGCACGCTGTGGGACAACCAGCTGGGTGAAGACGGCGTGCAGCTGAAATGGCTGGCGCCCACCGACACCTTCGTCGAGCTGGGCGCCGAGCTTGGCCGCGGTCGCGGCTACCCCGGCACCGACAATGCGGACAGCAATGGCGCCGGGTCACAGGTGCTGTTCGCCCATGTCGGCGACGACATCGGCGTGAGCAGCAGCTGGCGCGCCGGCGTGTCGCTGCATCAGACGCATCGCGTCAATGCTGTCAGCAACAACGTGCCCGACCTGCCCGGCACCGCAGGTGGCACCAGCAACAGCTTCAGCGGCGACAGTCGCACCGCCGGGCTGGATTTCGTGTGGAAATACGCGCCGGATGGCAACGCCACCGTCACCAACTTCAAGTTGCAGGCGGAATATTTCCAGCGCACGGAAGACGGCATGCTCACCTACAACTCGACCACCACGGACAGCTATCGCATCACCCAGTCCGGCTGGTATGTGCAGGGGGTGTACCAGTTCATGCCGCGCTGGCGGGTGGGGCTGCGCTACGACCAGCTGAATGCCGGCAACGCCGAAGTGGGCGCGCTGCTCAGCGGCAGCGTAATAAGCGACTACTACTACACGCCGACGCGCAACACGCTGATGTTCGATTTCAGCCCGAGCGAATTCTCGCGCCTGCACCTGCAGCTGGCCCAGGACAGATCGCGCGAGGGCCTCACCGACAACCAGCTGTTCGTGCAATACATCATGAGCATGGGTGCGCATGGCGCACACCAATTCTAAGGAGCACACCGTGAAAAAAATTCTTTGCGTTCTGCTGTTGCTGCTCAGCGCCAACACCTACGCCGCACTCAACATCTTTGCCTGCGAACCTGAATGGGCGGCGCTGGCGCAGGAACTGGCCGGCGACAAGGCCGACATCTATGCCGCCACCACCGCCATGCAGGACCCGCACCACGTCCAGGCGCGTCCCAGCCTGATCGCGCGTGCGCGACGTGCACAGCTGGTGGTGTGCACAGGTGCGGAGCTGGAGATCGGCTGGCTGCCGCTGGTCCTGCAGGAGGCCGGCAATCCGGCCATCGCCGCGGGCCAGCCCGGCTATTTCGAAGCGGCACGATCTGTGCACATGCTGGAAGTGCCGACGCGGCTGGACCGGGCGGAAGGCGATGTGCACCCGGCCGGCAACCCGCACATCCAGCTGGATGCGCGCAATTACCTGCCCATCGCGCAGTCGCTGTCTGCCCGACTGGCCGCGCTGGACCCGGCCAATGCCGCGTATTACAAGGAGCGCCTGCAGGCGTTCGACACGCGCTGGCAGGCGGCACTGAGCCGTTGGGAAGCGCAGGCAGCCCCGCTCAAGGGGCAGCCCATCGTCGTGCACCATCGCGCCTACCCCTATCTGGAGTCCTGGCTCGGCCTGAAACAGGTGGCCGAGCTGGAAGCCAAGCCGGGAATGGAGCCCAGTGCCGCGCATCTGGCCCAGGTGCTGGCAAAACTGCAACAGCAGCCGGCGCGCATGGTCATCCGCTCCACCTTCCAGAGTGACGACCCTTCCGAATGGATTTCGCGCCGTGCGCACATCCCTGCGGTGGCCCTGCCGTTCAGCGTGGGCGGCACTGCCGGTGCGAAGGACCTGTACGGCCTGTTTGACGACATCATCGCGCGCCTGCTGACTGGGCTGAAGCCATAGCGCCAATCCGCAGATTAAACAGATTCACGCAGATCAAAGGCGCCGTTTGGATTGCCAGACTATCCATTCGATTTGCGTAATACAGACAACAAGACACTTGCACTTGAGGTAACCAGATGGACACTTCCGATTTGAGCATCCTGATTCCCGCCTTTATCGCCGGCGTGCTGGTGCTGGCCACACACGTGCCGCTGGGCATGAAGGTGCTGGCGCGCGGCATCATCTTTGCCGACTTGGCCGTGGCGCAGATCGCCGGGCTGGGCGTGGTGATCGCGGGGCTGGCCGGACTGGGCGAGCATCCGATCGCCGTGCAGTTGATCGCGGCCGGCAGCGCACTGCTCGGCGCCGCCCTGCTGGCCTACATCGAACACTTCCTCACCGAGGTGCGCGAGGCCTGCATCGGCCTGCTGTTCGTGCTGGCCGCCAGCGGCAGCGTCCTGCTGATGAGCAGCGACCCCCACGCCGGTGAGCACCTGAAGGACCTGCTGGTCGGGCAGATCCTGTGGGTGAGCAACCACCAGCTGGTTGCCACCGCACTGCTCAGCGCCGCCATCCTGCTGCTGTGGTACCGCTTCCGCCATCACCTGAGCAGCTTCGGCTTCTATGCCCTGTTTGCCCTGGCGGTGACAGCCTCGGTGCAGCTGGTCGGCGTATACCTGGTCTTTGCCAGCCTGATCGTGCCTGCGCTGGCCACCCATCGCCTGCACCGCTTGCGCATGCCGACAGCCTACGCCATCGGCCTGCTGGGCTATGCGGGCGGCCTGCTTCTGTCGATCTGGCTGGATCTGCCCGCGGGGGCGGCCATCGTGTGGACCATGGCGGTCATCGGTGCGACCGGGCTGCTGTGGTCGCTGCGCGGCGGGCGGGCTTGATATAATCGCCGGAGCCTTGTCCGCAGATTACGCAGCTTTCACAGATTTGAAACCACCTCAGCCCGTGGTAACCATTCGACAGGCTCAGACAAACGAACTGGTTCAGTTCTTAAATCTGTGAAATCTGCGCAATCTGCGGACACCCAGTCTTTAACCCAGCACCTCGACATGACCGACCAATACGCCGTTATCGGCCACCCCATTTCCCACAGCAAATCGCCGCTGATCCACAAGATGTTCGCCGAGCAGACCGGCCAGGACATGAGTTATATCGCCATCGAGTCGCCGCTGGACGGCTTTGTCGCCACCGTCCAGCGCCTGCGCGCTGAGGGCTACAAGGGCTGCAACGTCACGGTGCCGTTCAAGCACGAGGCCTACCAGCTCGCCACCCAGCACTCGGGGCGCGCCCGCGCCGCGCATGCGGTGAACACGCTGGTCTTCGAGGGTGATGAAATCCTCGGCGACAACACCGACGGCGTCGGCCTGGTCGCCGACATCGAAGTGAACCTGGGGCGCAAGTTCCTGTTCAAGCATGTGCTGCTGATGGGTGCGGGCGGCGCAGCGCACGGCGTGATCTGGCACCTGTTCAATGCCGGCGCCTCGGTCATCATCAGCAACCGCACCATGGACAAGGCCGACCAGCTGGCCCGTGAATTCGAGGGCTACGGCACGGTGTTCGCCAAGAGCTACGAGGCGCTGGCCGGGCAGCAGTTCGACATCGTGATCAACGCCACTTCCAGCGGCCTGTCGGACGAATTGCCGCCGTTGCCTGCCGGCATCTTCAAGCCCGGTGCGCTGGCCTACGACATGATGTACGGCAGGCAGACTCCGTTTCTGCGTTTTGCCGAACAACAGGGCGCCGTGACGGCCGACGGCCTCGGCATGTTGGTCGAACAGGCTGCGGTCGCCTTCGAACGCTGGCGCGGCGTTCACCCCGACACTGCGCCCGTGATCACGAGACTGCGCCAGGGCTGAGCATGGGCAAGGGCAAGAAAACGACCCTGCTCGGGTGGACGTGGCGCATCATCACCGTCCTACTGTTGATCCTGCTGATCTACCAGGTATGGATCGCGGCGCACATCGCCTGGTGGGTGGATCACAACCCGGCCACCAGCGCCTTCATGGAAGACCGCCTGGAGGTACTGCAGAGCAAGAATCCCAAGGCAAAGCTGGAGCATCGGTGGGTGCCTTACAAGAGCATTGCCATCACGCTCAAGCAGGCGCTGATCGCGGCGGAGGACGACAAGTTCCTAGACCATGAGGGGTTCGACTGGGAGGGGATACAGAAGGCTTACGAAAAAAACCTGCAAAAGGGCAAGATCGTCGCCGGCGGTTCCACCATCAGCCAGCAATTGGCCAAGAACCTGTTCCTCTCCACCAAGCGCACCCCGTGGCGCAAGGGCGAGGAAGCCATCATCACCCTGATGCTGGAAGCGATGATGAGCAAGCAGCGCATCTTCGAGATCTACCTCAACACCATCGAATGGGGCAACGGCGTGTTCGGCGCGGAAGCGGCGGCAAGGCATTACTTCGGCGTCAGCGCATCGCTGCTGTCACCGCAACAATCGGCCAAGCTCGCCGCCATGGTGCCCAATCCGCGCTTCTATGACCGCAACCGCGAGGCCCCCGGACTGATGCGCAAGACCGCGATCATCCAGGAGCGCATGGGCGATGCGGATATTCCCTGATTAGAATTTCGGGCAACTCGATTTGTCGCCCTCGGCCCAATCCTTGACGGAACTGGCAATGGCAGTCCGTCCGGCATGATAGATATCGAGCTGGGTCTGTCCTCCGTGGGCGCGCGCATCGGCGACCAGGCTGTACATGCCGCCCGGCGGAAAGCCCTTTTCCGGCTTGTCGCGATAGGTTTCCTGCACGACGAGAGAGGTGACCCCTCCTTTTGCTTCAACCATCCTGGGGTGGTAGGTCGTGGTGCCGCGATCCGTCGAATAGCCCTGGCGTATGGTGGTGGTCACTTTGACGTTGAGGCACCTGTCCATGAGCTGGTTGAGATCGGCAACCACAGCCTGCTTGGGACGGCTGATGGTGTAATGCTCGGCATTCCTGAACATGCCGCCATCCTTGTAGACGTTGATGAACGCCTCGCGTGACTGCGGCAGACCGACATTTGCAGAACATCCGGCTGCCTCCGCGGCCAGGAAAGCAATCACCGTTGTACGCTTGAATCCCATTCTCCGTTCTCTCCTCAATTGTGACTCGTCTCATCCAGATCGTTTGAACAGCGTCTTCACACCAGCCCCATCGCCACCAGCGCGATGAAAGCCGCGAACAGGGCAAAGTGGCTGATGCCTTCGATCGCGTTGGTCTCGCCATCGTGCAGGTTGTTCATCACCGCCATGAAGGTCAGCAGCAACATGCCCGCCTGAACCGGAGTCAGTGCCATGTCGATGCGCGCGCCGCCAACCAGCGCGATCGCTTCGATCACCGGCAGGGTGAGCAGCACGGTGGCAAGCGAGGCGCCCAATGCGATGTTGACGGTGGTCTGCATGCGATCCTGCTGAGCCGCCTTGAGCGCGGTGAGGATTTCCGGGCTCGCCGAGATTAATGCGACCAGCACAGCCGGAATGCTCTTGGGCAGGCCGCTGCCGGACAGGCCCGCGTCCAGCAGCGCCGACAGCACCTCCGACAGCAGGCCCACCAGGGCGATCGCGCTCACCATCACCACAACGTGCATTGCATTCGGGCTGTGCGCCTCGTCGTGCGACTCTTCTTCCGTCTCTGCGGAATATTCAAAAAACCTGCGATGCTCCACGGTCTGCAGGCGCAGAAAACCCGTGTACATCACCGCCATGATGACAATGGAGAACAGGGAATAGATTTGCCACTTCGCCTGCGGCACGAAGTCGGGGATGAACATGCCGATACCCAGCGCGACCAGCAGCATGGCGATATAGGAGTTGGCCGAATCCACGTTGTACTTGGCGCTGCCATGCTTCAGCCCCGCCACAATGGCCGCCAGGCCGAGAATGCCGTTGATGTCGAACATCACCGCAGCGAATACGGTGTCGCGCGCCAGCGTCGGGTTCGGCTCCCCTGTCAGCAGCACCACCAGGATCACCACCTCCACCGACACCGCCGCCAGCGTGAGGATCAGCGTGCCGTAAGGCTCGCCCAGGCGCATCGCCAGCACCTCGGCATGATGGCTGATGCGGAACGCAACACCGATGATGGCCGCAAGGATCACGCACAGCAGCCCCCACAGGAACAGCCCCGCATGCTCGATGGCGGCGTGCTCAAGGGCAAAGCCCAGTGCGAGCACACCGAGGGCGATGGCAATCGGAAATTCGGAACGTAGATATTTCATGTCTGGCTCGGTCTATGTGCAGAGCCAGTACAGTAACGGAGAGGACGGGCGCCGGTCAAACCAGGCGGTGACTACTGGTGCGCTCCGTGTTCCAGTCCAGATGGAGAAAAAGCAGTGTGCCTGCCGCGGTTCTCGACTTCTGCTGACACCGTCGGGCGCCCCTTGCCGGACTGCTCGGCATAAAACTGGGACGCCTTGAACAGGATTTCAGAAGAGCGGATGAAGCGCTTTTCCAGCGCAATATCGATGGGGGTCTTGCCCTGCTCATTCAGCGCATCGATGTTGGCGCCGCCATTGACCAGCATGCGCACGATATCAGGGTAACCCTTGAGCACGGCCAAGTGCAGCGGTGTCTGGCCGTCTTCGATGAAATTGATCCCTACATCCTGGTTGAGCAGCTCAAACACGGTCGCCTGATCGCCGCGACTGATCGCGGACAGCAATTCGCGACGCGTATCGGCAGCCTCTTCGCCGTCATCCACGCCGTTGGGCAACAGCCCGAACGCATAGTTAAGCAGCGAGACTCCCACCAGCGTCGCCAGCACGACCAGCATGATGGTGGGGCTGAAACCCATGCTCTCCGCAAATTCACGCGGCAGGTTTGCGCCCAGCGCAAGTATGGTGATCGCCAGGAACAGCAAGGCGCGCAGGTAATGAAACAGCGCGACGACCACCGAGACGCTCAGCACCAGCAGCAGGAGTTTCCTGTCTATATGATTTTCGACGACGCCGTCGGGCAGATTGGCCGCCAGGCTCATCAGCGAAACCAGCACCAGGATGATGATTTCGTTGGGTTTGAACTGAGATTTCTTCATAATGCGCTCCGATATGCTGCCAACTAACACGGGCAACGCAAAATCGGTGCACAGGGAATGCAATGACAAACAGGCACGCAGGCACAAGACTGGCTGGTGACATATCTGGCAATTCCGCTGCCATAGGCTCTTGCTGCAGCCCTTAGACCGGTGATTTTGCGCCCCTGCCTTTCGGCAGGTTTGCCCTTTTCAGATTTCAGGTGGCGTTTCGCGGCGGCGAAACCCACGTTGCTATGCTACGCCGGCACGTACGCTTGTCAAGATCAGCATGGCGGGTGGCGCATTGAGCGGCGGAAATCAGCCGGAAAAACAACACCAGTTAACCGATTAAAAACATAGGCTATTCGACACAAAACACCTGATTTCTGCCGCCTTGCTTGGCCTGATACAGGGCGGCATCGGCCGCACTGACCAGTGCGTCGGCCAACGCCTCGTCATCTTCAGACGTCCCCGCGTGCAGCGGTGCGACACCGATGGAAATGGTCACTGCCAGGCTTTCCCCAGGCAGCGGTTGCATGGGTTGCGCCGCCACCGCGCTGCGGATGCGCTCGGCGATCTCACCGGCCTGCCCGAGTGCAGTCTGCGGCAGCAGCACCACGAATTCCTCGCCGCCGTAGCGCGCCATCACGTCGTTGCTGCGCAATTGCAGGCGGATCAGGCGCGCCACGTTGCGCAACACTTCATCGCCCGCCAGGTGGCCGAGCGTGTCGTTGATGCGCTTGAACTTGTCGATGTCCAGGAACATGCAGGCCAGCGGCCGCTGATGGCGACGCGCATCGGCAATTTCGTCGCGGCAACGGAGGGCGAAATAGCGTCGGTTATTGACCCCGGTCAAGGGATCTGTCAGGCCCACCAGTTTCAGGCGCTCCTGGTTCAGCGCATTTTGCAGGCAGATGGAGAAGATCGACGCCAGCCGCTGCAGAAAGTCTGTACCACTGTCAGCAGCAAAGCGCGCTGCCGTGCAGCTGCCCATATTGATGCTGCCAATCAGTTCACCCTGCCGCAGCAAAGGCAGGATCACCATGGACTGGCAGCCACTCGGCCACGGGTCAAAGATGGCGCCGGGCAGATCGGCATCGAAAGCGCCAAGATATGGCGTACGGCTGTCACTGAAGAGTTTCTCCAGCAACACCAGGCCAGGCAGGGCAGCGCTGCCGCGTGTCTCGCCTTCCAGGGTACGTGCGATTTCGTATTCCGGATCGGCCAGCACGAGCGTCACGGCATCGATGTCACAGTCCGTTCTGTAATCGTGCAGCAGTACCTGGATCAGCTCATGCAGTGAACGGGTCGCAATCAGGCGCTGTTCCAGCTGATCCAGCCGGCGCAATTTCTTCTCGTTCAGGCGTGCCTCGTCCAGCAGAGCCTGCAGCTGGCTGCGCAAACGCTCATTCTCTGCTTGCAGTGCGTGCTCCATCGGGCTGATGATTGAAGGCGACAATTTGCGCAGGATACAAAATTGTTTCGCGCCTGTCAGCGCATTGTGCGACAGGCCCTCTGTATAATCACGGCATGCTCAACATCCAGAATCTGACCTACCTGCAAGGCGGCACGCCGCTGCTCCACAACGTCAACCTGCAAGTCTTTGCCAACCAGCGCATCGGCCTGGTGGGGCACAACGGCTGCGGCAAATCCACCCTGTTCCGGCTGATCCGCGGCGAGATAAGGCCGGACGGCGGCGAAGTTGCGCTGCAGGCGGGCAAGACCATTGCCGCGGTGGAGCAGGAAATCATCAACACCGGCCAGACTGCGGTGGAATTCGTGCTCGATGGAGATCTCGAACTGCGCGCACTTGAAGCTGCGCTGGCGCGCAGCGAGCACGACAACGCGTGGTTCGAGGCGCAGAGCCGCTATGAAACCATCCAGGGCTACACTGCGCCGGCGCGTGCGGCACAGCTGCTGAATGGCCTGGGCTTTGCCAGCGACGCGCTGACGCGCCCGGTCAACAGTTTTTCCGGCGGCTGGCGCATGCGCCTCAACCTGGCACGCGCACTGATGCACCGCGCCGACCTGCTGCTGCTGGACGAGCCCACCAACCACCTCGACCTGGAAGCCATCCTGTGGCTGGAAGATTATCTGGCGCACTACCCCGGCAGCATCCTGCTGGTGTCGCACGACCGCGAGTTTCTCAATGCCTGCGTCAACCGCATTGCACACGTGCACGACCACATCATCGACAGCTACGCCGGCAACTATGACGACTTCGAGCGCGCGCGCGCAGAGCGCGTCGCCCAGCAGAACCAGGCGTTTGCCCAGCAGCAGGCGAAGATCGCCCATCTGGAAGATTTCGTGCGCCGTTTCCGCGCCAAGGCGACCAAGGCCAAGCAGGCACAGAGCCGCATCAAGGCGCTCGAGCGCATCACGCGCATCGCCCCGGCGCACATCAGCGACGGCCATTTCGAGCTGGAGATCGAGGCGCCTGAACGCAGCCCGGATCTGCTGTTGCGCGCCGAGAACGTGAGCTTTGCCTATGGCGAGAAGAAGCTGTTCAGCAACCTCAGCCTGGTGCTGCGCGCCGGTGCGCGCATCGCCCTGCTCGGGCCCAACGGTGCCGGCAAATCCACCCTGATCAAGCTGCTGGTGGGAGAGCTGGCGCCGACCACCGGACGCCTGGAGGCCACGCCCGACATCCGCATCGGCTACTTCGCCCAGCACCAGCTGGAAAACCTTGTCGGCACCGACACGCCGCTGCAGCACATGGAGCGCATCGCGCCGAAGGAAACCACGCTGACGCTGCGCAGCTTCCTCGGCCGCTTTGGCTTGGGCAGCGACAACGACGATCGCCCGGTGGGCACCTTCTCCGGCGGCGAAAAAAGTCGCCTGGCGCTGGCCTTGCTGGCCTGGCAGAAGCCGCACCTGCTGCTGCTGGACGAGCCCACCAACCATCTCGACCTGGACATGCGCGATGCACTCACCCTGGCGCTGGAGGAATACACCGGCGCGGTGGTGCTGGTATCGCACGACCGCAGCCTGATCCGCGCGGTGGCCGACGAATTGTGGCTGGTAGCCGACGGCAAGGCCGGCGTGTTCGACGGCGACCTGGAAGACTACAAGCGCTGGATAGAGGCACGCCAGGCACCCGCGCCGGCTACGGCGAGCGTCGCCAAGCCGCAGAGCAATGCGGTCGCGCGGCAGAACCGCAAGACGCTGCAGTCGCAACTGAACAAGCTCAACACCGCCCTGGCGGCGGCGCAAAATGACCTGGCCATCGTCACCAACAAGCTGGCCGACCCCAACACCTACGACAACCTGCCGCGCAGCGAAGTGGACAAGCTGACCGCACACCATGCCGAGCTGGAACAGAAGGTGGCAAAGCTGGAAGAGCAATGGCTGGAGCTGGAAATGGCGCTTGAAAACGCCGCCTGAATCCGCCCCGACCAGGCCCGATGCCGCCCGGCGCGTGTAAATTCGCAATATCCCCCTGATTTAATCAACATTTACGCAACATTCCTGCGAAAGCATGGCAACATTCTTGACGCAACCTTGACGCAACAGTGCCAGGGATTGTGCAGCAACACCTGATTGATCCGTTTGCCAGAACGCAGCACTTGAGGGAGATGATTGATGACTCGCACTCACCAAGGAGCAGTGGCCATCCTGTGCGGCTGCCTCCTGTTTTCCGCACCAACCGTCTGCTCCGCAGAGGAAAACAAGCCTGACGCGACCGGGAAAATCGGCGCACCCGCCCAGGGCGCGGACGACAAAGCCGGGGAACGCAAGCCTGCCGATGAGCAAAAGAAGAAATCCGCCTCGGATGACGAGCCGGGATGCAACAACTGAGCCGAGCCACCAAGGCTTTTCACGGGGGGCAAACCGGCGTGCAGGTTTGACGCAAACACCCTTCATGCACAAGAAGGGATACATAACCAGAGTCTGTATTCACTTGAAGTCAAACAAAGGAGACGCAGCAATGAACTACCACTCACTCATTCGCCATGCCGCAGCGGTGACCATCCTGTCCTGTTCTGCCGTGGGAACGGCGCAGGCGGCCGAGCCGCTGAAGGTCAACATCACCAAGGACATTGCCCAGGTCGAGGCCATTCACAATGGCCAGAAGGTGACGATCATGCGCAACCAGGACGAGAAGAACACGGTCAATCCCGCGTATGCACAGACTTCGCGCGCCTGCCCGCCCTTCTGCGTGCAGCCGGCCACAGTTGCCCCCGGCGTGGAGACCATAGGCGAAGTGGAGGTGCTGGCTTACATCAAGAAAATGGCTGCAGGCGACAAGTCCATCCTGCTGATCGACTCGCGCACCCCCGACTGGGTAGTGCGCGGCACCATTCCCGGCGCCATCAACCTGCCTTACACCAAGCTGGATGACACCAAGGGTGCGGACCCGCTCTCTGTCGCCGAGGCCCTGGAATTGTTTGGCGGCAAGGAGACTGCGAACGGCTGGGACTACAGCAATGCAAAGACGCTTGTGCTGTTCTGCAACGGCATGTGGTGCGGCCAGTCGCCCAACAACATACGCACCCTGGTGAAGATGAAATATCCGGTGGAGAAGATCAAGTGGTATCGCGGCGGCATGCAGGACTGGGAAATGCTCGGTCTGACCACCGTCAAGTAATCCACCCAAACATCAAAATCTGGAGGAGACATTCATGAATACACGTTCAACATTCCTGCTCAAGCGCATGACCGCAATTGCGGCATTGGCAGCGCTGGCCGCCTGCAGCGCTGCACCGAAGACCGCGTCCGCGCCGGCCGCGAGCGCCGACATGGCAGTCAAGATCACGCCGGCCCTGGCCGCACTGGATGTCATGCATGACGGCAAGCCGGTCACCATCATGCGCAAGCAGGACCAGAAGAACACAGTGAACCCCGCTTTTGCCGTGACTGCCCGCGCCTGCCCGCCCTTCTGCGTGCAGCCCTACACCCTGATCCCGGGTGTCGAAACCATAGGCGAAGTGGAGATGCTGGGCTACCTGAAGAGGATAAGCGGGGGGGACAAATCGGTGATCGTAGTCGACTCGCGCACGCCTGACTGGGTTGCCCGCGGCACCATCCCCGGCTCCATCAACTTGCCCTATACCAAGCTGGACGAAAGCAAGGGTGCCGACCCCATCTCGGTCGCAGAAGCCATGGAGTTGTTCGGCGCGAAGGAAGTCAGCCAGGGCTGGGATTACAGCAACGCCAAGACTGTCGTGCTGTTCTGCAACGGCATGTGGTGCGGCCAGTCGCCCAACAATATCCGCACCTTGTCCAAGATGGGCTACCCGCTGGACAAGATCAAGTGGTATCGCGGCGGCATGCAGAACTGGGAGAATCTGGGGCTGACCACCGTCACGCCCTGAGTTTAATGCGTCATAAAAAAATGGCTGCCTGATCGGCAGCCATTTTTTTTGACCGGTGGCACTTATTCCGACGCCGACAATGCCCGCTCCACCCGCTGCGCCACCCCGCCTCGTTTCAGCATGGCGAAGCCGCCTTCGCCATGTGCCACCACCTCGCCCAGATAGGCAATATTGGCCTCTATCGCCTCCAGATAGAAATTGCGCGCCACGCCCAGGCGAGCCTGAAAATGGAATGGAAGCTTGTGCACCACGCCGCCGAGGTCACTCTCCAGTCTGAGCCGCACCTGCTGATAGAACCTGGACGAACGGCCGTACAGATCGAGAATATCCTGGTAGTTGCCGATGGCCGCCTCCTTGAATTCGAAGTACAGGTACATGAGCTTTTCCAGGTACAGGCGATCTGCCATCTGTCCGACCAGATCGGCCGTGCTGATGATCTGTGCAAGCAGGCGCGTGCGCTCGTCGGGGAAATTCACGCTGGCGAAGCCCTGGATATGATCTGTGCTCTGCATCAGGAAGCCCAGCTGGTAACTCAGCTCACAGGGAAAGCCATGTCCCCCTGCGTAGTTGCGCATGAACTCGATGCCGCGACTGACGTGGGTGCGGGTGAATTGCGCGCCGGTGCCTGTTTCGTTGCCGCGGAGCTGGGCGTAGCCTACATCGTGCAGCAGCGCCGCCAACATGACCGCCATCATCTCCTGCCCTGTCACCGGAGTGCCGGATGCATGGACACCATGCGCCAGCCGCGTGGCACAGATAAACACCGACAGCGTGTGTGACTGATCGTGGTAGGGGGTCGAGATGGGGGCGTAGCCCGGATATTCGCCGCTGAACAGGCGCAGGACGTCGTCGAAGGTGGTACGCAGCAGTGCCAGGTCAATCTCCGGGTAAAGCAGCGCAACGATCTCTTCTGCCTCGTTCCAGACCTGCACCGGATTGGCATTGCTGAAGAGATTGCGGATGTTGTCTGCTTCAAGTGCACACTGCTCGTTCATGAATGCCCTCATGGTTCCGGTCGCGCAGCTGGGACAGGAGACTCCTCCCGCCACGTATACATGTGTATATTCTACGCATTATGCCGACTCCGGGCATTATTTCAACAGCATCTGCAACCTGTTGGACAATCAGCCGTGCGAACGGGCAACTTCACCTGCCTTGCACAGGGGCACTACTTGAATGGGAAGGCGATGATGGCCTTGGCGATCCAGGTGTCGGTCGCGTTGCTGTCGCCCCGCCCAAGTCCAAGGTTGAAGTCATAATCGTGCAAAGCCACATCCAGCACGGCAAACAGGTAATTCACCCGCTCCGGAGCGGGCAGCAGATCGTGGACAAACCCGTATTCGCCGTAGTATTCCAGGCCGGCCTGCACCCCTGCGCTCACACTGTGCGTCACTTTCAGCGCCGGTTCGAAATGCGGCTTGCGGCTAAAATCGCCGGACAGATCGAAGGTCAGGATGGGATTGAAGCTGAGCAGCCAGTCCTCGCTGCGGTAGCCGATGATGGGGCGTATCTCTGCGCCCCATTCGCTCTCCGCCACACGCAGGTTGGAATAGCCGTATTCGGTGTTCAGGCCCCAGAACATCTTCTCGTCCGCCGCGCGGCTGGCCATGTATTTCATGCGCAGGCGCAGGCCGTTGCCATATACCCGCCCGCCCTCCTCGCGCGCCACCGGCAGGTACATGCCCGCTTCCCAGTTGGGGCTGATGCCGTACGAAAATTCCGGCGTCGTCTGCAGCATGTGATGCGTCGGCGACTGTCCCTCGTATGCGGATTCCCTGGCGCCATCGATCACGTAGTTCACATGCATCTCCAGGCCAAACTCACCGGTCTCGTCCATTTCTTCCGTGTACACCTGGATCTCGTCGGGTGCCGCATGCAGGCTGCCGCTCAGGCAGCAGCAGGCCGCCAGCAGCAGGCCGCGCAGCCAGCGTCCGGTCTGGCCTGGCGTTGTGTCATTCATCAGGGACATATTTTTCCTCAGTCAATTGCCGTTTCAGATTCGTCACTGCCCGGGGCGCGCCGCATCAAGCACAGCAGCGCCCCGCCGTTTTCCTTACAATAGCCACCATTCCGGCCGCACTGCTGCGCTGGCCTCAATCTCGCCCGGCCAACCATGTCTCATATATTGACCTTGCCCCCCGCCCAGGAACGGCGCCTGCTGCTGAGCCTGTCCGGCATCCAGTTTACCCACATCCTCGATGTGATGGTGATCATGCCGCTGGCACCGATGCTGATGCGTACCTTCAGCCTGAGCGCAGCCCAGTTCGGCTGGCTGGTATCGGCCTACACGATGACGGCGGCCACGTCGGCCATCATCACCGCGCTCATCGTGGATCGCTACGACCTGCGCCGCGTAGTGCTGGGCATTTACGCCGCCTTCATCGTCGCCACCGCACTGTGCGCCATCGCGCCCAGCTACGGGCTGCTGCTGATTGCGCGCGGCCTGTCCGGCGCATTTGGCGGCGTGCTGGGCTCGATGGTGCACGTATACATCGCCGACACCATACCCTACGAACGGCGCGGCAAAGCCACCGGAAAGCTGATGGCCGCCTTCTCTCTGTCCACCGTGCTGGGCGTTCCGCTCAGTCTGCTGCTGGTCAACCAGATCCCTGTACTTGGCTGGCGCGCGCCGTTCCTGCTGGTGGCCCTGGTGGGTTTGCTGGTGTGGTGGCTGGCGCGCGGCTCCCTGCCCTCCATCCCGGCGCGCACCACCGACATGCGCCTCAGCCGGTCGTTCGCGCCGATGCGGCAGGTGCTCAGGCATCCCAACCACTGGCGTGCCTACCTGTTCATGATGCTGATGATGCTGGGCGGCTTCACCGTGATTCCCTACATCACCCTGTATTCCACGCTGAACTTGGCCTACCCCGAGCGCCTGCTGTGGGTGCTTTACCTGGTGGGCGGCCTGTTCATCTTCTTCACCTCGCGCTGGTTCGGGCACCTGTCCGACCGTTACGGCAAGCCGCGCGTGTTCCGCATCATCGCCGTGCTGGCCATGCTGCCCATCCTGGCGATGACGCATGCCACGGCGCTGCCCTGGTGGGGCGTGATCTGCATCACCACTCCGTTCTTCATCCTGGTCAGCGGCCGCTTCGTGCCCGGCATGGCGATCATGACCGCCGCCGGCCAGCCCCACCTGCGCGGCACGTTCATGAGCATGATGTCGGCGGTGCAGTCGGCCGGTTCATCCATCGCGACCCTGATTGCCGGCCACATCATCACCCTCAACAGCCAGGGCCAGCTGGAGCACTACAACATCGTCGGCTATGTTGCCTGCACCTCGATCCTGCTCACCCTGCTGCTGGTCAGCCATATCCGCATCGGCACCAGCGAGCCGCACAAGGCCTAGAACTCGTATTCCACCTGCATCCTGAACGTATCGCTGGGTGCCGCTGTGCTGGCCGACTTCAGCCAGGCCGCGTTGTACTTGATCGCATTGCGCCCGCCCAGCGGGAATTTGCCGAATATTGCCGGCCCCACCTTGTGGATCTGCTCCGAACCTGGTGCCCAGTTATCCCAGGTCCCCATCTCACCCATTCCCTGCAGGCCGAACTCGAAGGTCTCCTGCATGCGGTACTTGACCTGCCACTGATACTGGAACTCTGTCGTATAGGCAGTGCCATCATCCTTGTCCCTGCCGAAGGCGCGTTCGAACAGCAGGTTGAGGTTCAGCTGCACCTTGCCGAATTCCGTCTGCATCAGGGGACCAACCTTGATTTCACTCGGCGCGTCGCCGGCGGTGGGAGCCTCCAGCTCGGTGATGAAGCCAAGCTCGAACGGATACTTGCCGGTTTCCAGCAGCTGGAACTTGTTTTCCCATTCGGCCAATGTCACGCCGGTGCCATCTTCCAGCTCGCGCTTCAGGTAGATCTCGGTAAACCAGTATTCGGTCGCGCCGTAGCCAAAGCCGATGCTGGCGCCATGGGCACGCGGAACATCCGGCTGATCTGTCGGCGCCGATTCGGTGCCATACTTGAAGTCGATTTCGCGTTCGCCGTATTCCACGGTCGGGGTGTATACGTAATCCGCCGGTCCCGCCTGCGCCACGCCTGCACTGCCCAACAAGAGCAGCGTCAAAGTTGCCAATACCTTGTTCATGCATTTATCCTCGATTTGAATGATTTAAACTCCGATTGAAATTCCGCCGCATCAGGCCGCGTGCTTGCGTGGCGTGTGATGACGCCCCACCCAGCGCATGCCCGCGCCGATCACCAGCAGCGCCGTCACGTAAAACACCAGCTGCATGCCCGCCGGATGCGAGTCGTAGCCCACCAGGCCATGCAGCAGCAAGCCCAGCACCGACTGCTCCGAAATCAGCTGCGAGCTGTCCCACAGCGGCGACCCCAGGGCTGGCAGCAGATCCGCCTGAATGAGGAAGCGCGCAGCCTGCGACGCCATGCTGGCGGCCAGCAGCAGCACCAGCACCCCGGTGGCCGTGAAGAACCAGCGCAGCGGCAAACGCAGCAGGCCCGCGTAAAGGATATAGCCCACCGCCACCCCGCCCAGCACACCCAGGCCGCCACCCAGCAGCATCGCTGAACGCGAGTTTTCCTCGGCCGTGGCGATGCCATATAGGAACAGCACCGTTTCCGCCCCTTCGCGCAGCACGGCTATGCCCACGATCAACAGCAAGGCAGAACACTCGGTGCTGCCGGCACGAATTGCACCACCCAGCGATTTGGCATTCGCCGCCAGCTCGACGCCATGCGACGCCATCCAGATGTTGTGCCAGGCCAGCATCAACACCGCGACGCCCAGCACCAGCGCATTGAACAGCTCCTGTCCCATGCCGTCGGCCCAGCCCGCAATGGCGTCGGTAGACAAGGCCAGCAGCGCCGAGCCGAGCAGCCCCGCCATCACACCGGCCAGCAGCCAGCGCCGGCTGCCGGCGATGCCGCGCGTCGCCGCAGCCAGGATGCCGATGATCAACGCGGCCTCCAGCACTTCACGAAACACGATGATTCCCGTTGCAAACATGGCAACCTCCTATTTGGCGACGACCACGCCCTGCGCGGTCTCGGCATGAAACTCCCCGTAGAACGGATAACGCCCCGGCTCCAGCGGCCCGATATAGATAACGGTCCTGCCGTGCCCCGCGATCACCTTCTCGCGGTTCAGCTCGTGGCTTTCAAACTCTTCCGGCGTGGCATCCCGGTTCTCCACCATCAGCCGGATCTTCTGGTGGGCCGGAACAACGACTTCCGCCGGCTGGAAACGATGATCGCTGATCACCAGACTGACCTCGCCGTCTGCCGCCCAGGCGGCCAGCGGCAATAAACACAGCATTCCCGTTGCGATACGTTTCATGAGTCTCTCCGTTATTGATATGCAAATGATAACGATTCGCATTCGTATTCGCAACAAAAATCTTGCGTGCGGGTCAAAAACAGCGACAATAACCACTGTCGACACCCGCCGAAGGCGCACGCAGCGCTTCCGGCAAGATGCCCCAACCTTAAAAGTCAAAGCACTATGCCTACCCACCACCCCAAAGACCTGCAAAGCGCCGGACTGAAAGCCACCCTGCCGCGCCTGAAAATCCTGAGCCTGTTCGAGAGCAGCAAGGAGCGCCATCTGAGCGCAGAGGACATCTACAACATCCTGCACGGCAGCGGCGAAGACGTCAGCCTGGCCACCGTGTACCGTGTGCTGACCCAGTTCGAGCACGCCGGCCTGCTGCTGCGCCACCATTTCGAGAGCGGCAAATCGGTGTTCGAGCTCAACCACGGCGAGCACCATGACCACATCGTCTGCCTGCAGTGCGACCACGTCGAAGAGTTCTACGATTCCGCCATCGAGGCGCGCCAGAAGAAGATTGCGGCCGATCACGGCTTCACCATCCACGAGCATTCGCTGTACATCTACGCAGACTGCACCAAGCCCAACTGCCCCAACCGCAAATAGCGCAGGCGTGCCTCTGGCGCGTGCCGGAGGCGCGTTTTTTCGCACGCCGCACACACAACTTCTTTACAATAGCCACACCCGAAACTCAGGTGTGCCATGACTGACAACCACGAAACCCATTACACGGAAGACGTGCAGGAACACCTGCAGCAGGTGCAACACCTGCTGGAAAAGCACGCATTGCTTGAAACGGTTGTCCACCATCAGGAACTGCCCCGCGCCGAACGCCACGAACTCGTCGACAGGCTGCTGCACAAGCAGCATCTGGCCGAGCTGCGCGAAAAACTGGGCGCACTGCACCCGGCCGACGTCGCCTACATCCTGGAAGCGCTGCCCATCGACCAGCGCCTGCTGGTGTGGGACCTGGTCAAGGCCGAGCGCGACGGCGAAATCCTGATCGAAGTCTCCGATGCGGTACGCGAATCGCTGATCGCCTCGATGAGCCGCGACGAACTGCGGGAAGCAGCCGAGCAGCTCGACACCGACGAGATCGCCGACCTCGCCCCCGACCTGCCCCACGCGGTGATGCGCGACGTGTTCAAGTCGCTCTCCATCGAAGAGCGCGAACAGCTGCGTGCCGCGATGTCCTACCCGGAAGACGCGGTCGGCGCACTGATGGATTTCGACATGGTCACCATCCGCGAGGACGTCACTCTGGAAGTGGTGTCGCGCTACCTGCGCCGCTTCGACGAGCTGCCCGACCACACGGACCAGCTGTTCATCGTGGACCGCGATGACCACTTCAAGGGCGTGCTGCCCCTGAACCGCCTGCTGGTGAACGAACCCGAAATGGACGTCGCCGGGCTGATGATCGCCGACACCATCACCCTGCACCCTGATGAGAAGGCGGACCATGCCGCCCAGGCCTTCGAGCGCTACGACCTGGTGTCTGCGCCGGTGGTGGATGAGGATGGCAAGCTGGTGGGCCGCGTTACCGTCAACGCGGTGATGGACTTTATCCGCGCCGAATCGGAAAGCGACGTGCTGAACCTCGCCGGTCTGCGCGAAGAGGAGGACATTTTTGCCTCGGTCTGGAAGAGTGCGAAAAACCGCTGGCTGTGGCTGGCGCTCAACCTGTGCACGGCCTTCTTCGCCTCACGCGTGATCGGCAGTTTCGAGGGCACCATCGCGAAATTCGTCGCCCTGGCCACACTGATGCCCATCGTGGCCGGCATCGCCGGCAACTCCGCCAACCAGACCACCACCATCATCATCCGTTCACTGGCGCTGGGCCAGATAACCCCGGCCAATGCGCGCCGCATGATCAGCAAGGAGCTGGCCATCGGCGCCCTCAACGGCATGGTGTGGGGCGGCGTCGCAGGACTATTCGCCTACCTGCTTTATCACAACGCGCTGCTCGGCGTGGTGATGACCAGCGCCATGCTGCTCAACCTGCTGCTCGGCGCACTGGCCGGACTGCTGATCCCGCTCGCCATGCAGCGCATGGGGCGGGACCCCGCCATCGGATCCAGCGTGATGCTCACCGCCATCACCGACAGCGGCGGCTTCTTCATCTTCCTCGGGCTGGCCGCACTCGTTCTGGTGCACTAAGCCGCCCCCGTGGCCGCGATGGCGGCAGGGCGCCTCTCATTAGGCACGCACTGAATCAGCCATGTGTCGTTGCACAGGCTCACATACCAGCAGCATCGGAAAACACCGTGGCGATGTGCCACGTCTTGAAGATGGGAACAGGTCACGCTCGCAGCGCGACAGGGAAAGGAATCAGCAGACTGTTGTCGTCAACAACAGCGAAGAGAGGCTGCCACCTGGGGTGGCAAGCAACAGGCCATCAGAAAAAGGGCGAATCGCAATCGAGGCGGCGGCCCGCCCACTTCCTGAGCTTAGG
>DATDDN010000033.1:0-4629 GCA_036523795.1 Gallionellaceae bacterium
CGCACAGTGGCAGAGATCAACCCCGAAGTACACGTTCACTGCGTCGCCGAACACGTCGAGGCGGAGCGCCTGCACCAGCTGGTGGCACAGGCGGATGTGGTGCTGGACTGCAGTGACAATTTTGACACGCGCTATGCCGTCAACCGCGCCTGCATCGAACTGCAGAAGCCGCTGGTGTCCGGCGCTGCAACCCGTTTCTCTGGTCAGGTGACGGTATTCGACCTGCGTCAGGCTGAAAGCCCCTGTTACCACTGCCTGTTTCCCCAGGACGGGGAAACGGAAGAAACCCGTTGCGCCATAATGGGAGTGTTTGCGCCGCTGGTAGGGGTCATCGGCAGCCTGCAGGCCGCAGAGGCCCTCAAACTGCTGCTTGAGGCCGGCACCGATTTGTCTGGACGCCTGCTGTTGCTGGATATCCTGCACATGGATGTGCGGACAATCAGGCTGGGCCGGGACAGGAGCTGTCCGGCTTGCAGCGGACGTCAACCGAATGCCCAGGCTGGCCGTTAATGCCGCATGACGAACCGCCTGCTTCTGGCTATAATTGGCGATTCAAGATATCCCCAAGTTAGCAACATCTTTTAAATCAACCTTAACGGAGAGAAGTATGAAATCTATCATCGCTAGTGTTATCGCTGCATCCGGCCTGATGATCGCTGGTTCCGCCCTGGCTGTAGACATGCCAGCAGAAGGCAAAGCCAAGTGCGGTTCCTGCCACGCCATCGACAAGAAACTGGTTGGCCCGGCATGGCAAGATGTTGCCAAGAAATACAAGGGTGACAAGGGCGCTGCTGACAAGATCGCTGCTAACGTAACCAAGGGTGGTTCCTTTGGCTGGAAAATGGGCACAATGCCTCCCAAGGGCCTGGGCGCATCCGATGCAGAAATCAAGAAGCTCTCTGCATTCATCGCTGGCCTGAAGTAATTCAGCCTGGCCTCAAAAAAAGCGGGAGCTCCTCCCGCTTTTTTTTCGTCTGTCATTCGCCGAAGCTGATGCTTCAAGGCAGAGTGGCCTTGCCCGCATCCCCTGCACTGCCCAATACCCGCTGCAGATATTGCACCAGCCTTTCCTGGTACAGCTTGTGCCGGAACGCCTCGATGTGCCCGCCACCGGGCACCAGCCAGAATTCCTTGGGCTGTGCTGCCGCAGCAAACAGAGCCTGGCCATGATGAAGCGGCACCACCACATCCTTGTCGCCATGAATGAGCAGCAGCGGGATCGGGCTGACTTTGGCTACTGCCGGCAACGGGCTATAGGTGTCGTCGATGGTGAAAGACAGTGGCCATTGCAGTGGCCAGCTCAACCAGTACGAGGCCAGTTTCTCGCGCGCAATCTGGCGGTAGGATGCAAACGCGCTTTCTACGATCAACGCCTTGATGTTTTCCCGATACGGGCTGTGCGCCACATAGTAGGTAGCCAGCGCGCCGCCCATGCTCTGCCCCAGCACCACGATGCGCTGTGGATCGACGTCAGCCCGTTGGCGTAGGTGCTCCATGGCGCTGTTGATGTCGTCCAATGCCCCTTCGACGGACGGTGAGCCTTGCGAAGCTCCGTAACCCCGGTAATCCAGCAGGAATACGTTGTAATGCTGTGCCGGCAACCAGTACACATTGCCGATGTGGGTGCTGATGTTTTCGGCATTGCCATGCAGGAACAGCACGGTACCCTGCGCCTTGCCTTGTGCGGGCAGCCACCAGGCATGCAGCAGTTCACCATCGCTGTTGGTGAGTGTCACATCCTGATAAGCCAGGCCTATGGCATCCGGGGTCAGGTATTCCCTAGCCTGCGGCTGGAAGAAGACCGAGGTACATCCAGTCAACACAAATACAAGCAGCGTGGCAGCAAGGAATCGCATATCAGAAGAATTGTTGCCAGGATATTTGAGCGTCCGTCCACAGCATGTCAAAAGCCTGTTTTCTGGACACTTCCACGCGCACGGACGACTGCACACCTACAGAAATGCGTTGCAGCAAGGTAAATTCGGCCGCGGTATGCACATCCCCAAGTCCGAATCGTTGCACGCGCGCATAGGCGCTCACGCGCCAATGCGGCGCTGGATTGCCCATGATGCCCAGCGCCGGTCCCATTCCCAGCGCGTAGTGGCGATCGTACTGGTCACTTTCTTCCAGTGTCGTGTCGACAAATGCATACATCATGGCCATCCCCTGTTGGGCCGGAGCCAGTTCCCAGGTCTTCCCGGCGCCCGCATTGAGGCGCGTAACCAGCGGCTCATTATCCTGTGAAATCCTCTGCCTGCTCCAGCCGGCGTTCACTTTCCAGGAAATGGAGTTGAAGTAATCGTTGCTGGGTGACAGTGAATAGATATCCAGCGGCATGAATTCCTCTACCCGGACGCTGCTGTCCTCATAATGGCGCAGGGCCAGGTTGAAGAACTGAATCTGCGCACCGCGCGTGTACCCTGCCTCGGGGTCATTCTGTTCATGATAGGAGGGGCGCATGACAATTTCCTGATAGTGCTGATTTTCCCGCATCCCCCATGCCAAACCGATCCGGCTGGTGTTGTGTCCCTGATCCGGACGCGTTTCCGGAACCTGGATTGGCGGGGTGGCATCGGGCGCATCAATCCTGCTCCGCACCAGCAGCAGATCACGGGAACGCTTGCCAGCCTCGGGTGTATCCCCGTTGCGTGCTCGCAGGTAGGAAAGGTAATCGTGGCTCAGTTCCACCACTTGCGCCTGCTGCTGCGCAGGCAACTGTAGCAATTGCGCATCATCAGTCGGCTTCTGCCCCACGGCCAGTTCCTTGGCCAATTCGCGCTGTTCTGCATCGAGCGTCGCCAGGCGTTGCTGAATCACCGTGGCATTGGACGGACGGAATACGGCCTCGCGCACCAGTCCGGGCTGTCTGACGACTGCGCGCACCGTGTCCGACGGGATGGCCCACCAGCGAAACTGATCGGTAAGCTCCAGGCCTGGCCGCGCCACTTCCAGCAAGGCCAGCAGGTTATATGAGCAGTTCTCATCGAAAAAGTAATAGTCAAAGCGTGTCGGCCCCAGTTCCCACACATGCATGAGGAGCCGGTCAATTTCCTCCGGGGTCAGGTTGAGGCGGTATTCCCAGACATCGCGATTCTCGATGTCGTTGTATTCGCGGACCTTCAGGTAGTACGGCGCCGTTGAATAGATCCCGGGATACCCCCCAAACAACCCTCTGGCTGCGAATATAAAGCCATTAGTCTCATCGGTAGAGGCTGCATACCCTATTGTATAAGCCAGCAATCGCGTATGTTCATCCTGATCTTTGGCGTCGATGCGAATGAGCGTATGGCCGTACATAGAGGCCGGGCTATTGATATAGGCCGAGGGAAAAACAAGCGTAGCTTCATGCGGATTCATTCCCTCCCTCCATGCATTGAAGCGCCTACAGGTTTGTGCTGGCAAGCGTGCCGGGTCAAAATTCAACTGTTGCCGCAACCAATGGTAACGCGCGACAAATCGGCACTGCGGATTTTGCTGACTATTGGTTTCCTGGCGATCCGAGAAGAATGCGGCCAGTGTCGCATTCAGCTCCGCCTCCGGGTTGGTTTTGCCATCGGGTGCATTGAAGAAAGCCGGATCATCAGCCAAGCTGCGCCCGCCAGGCCGTAATGGGTAAGACTTGTAGTGCAGGAGGTTGAGCCACTCCTGCCGTTGCGAAAGCTGCAGATCGCTTGCGCGCTGCTGCAACTGTGCCAGATATTCATTTTCCTGAGCCCATAGAGAACCAGACAGAAACAGAGAAACCAACAGGATGATGCGTGACAAGGTAATAATGAAAGCTCTCCACAAATAAAAAAACCCAGTGGTTGACCACTGGGCATTCTTTGGCCTACAGCACCGGATTAAACAGCGGCAGCGTATTGTGCCAGACTGCTGTCAGCAGCCAGAACCTGCTTCAGACCAGCAGCGATCTGCTCGGCAGATGCATTGTCAGAGCTGAAGATCTGCGCAAAGTTTTCTTTGGTGGCACGGAAGAAAGCAGCCTTGTCTGCATCCTTGACGCCCATCAGTTGCGCCAGAGATTCCAGGGACTCACCGCTGCCCTTGGACATGTCTTGAGCCAGCTTTTCCTTGTTGCCATCGATATACATGGCTGTCTTCCAGTTGGAGCTCACCATTCCATCCTGGGTGCAGCCAGAAGTGCCGGAAGTGATGGCAAATGTCTGATTGCCTGAAGTCCCGTTAGTCAAAGTCGCGCCCATTTGCGGAACAATACCTCTTTGACCGGCAAACACCTTGGAACCCCAACCGCAGGAACCAATATTATTTTCGCCAGCTGCCATGGCAGCCACTGGAAGAAGCAATGTAGCCAACAACACACTCATTTTTTTCATTTATTTCTCCTGAACGGTAGGTAAGTTGAGCAACAAATCTGTACATCCTGTTGGAAGATTCAACCAACGATTTAATTGTATATTGACTTGGTGACACGCTGTCAACAAAGTTGCTTAAAGGAGACAAGATAGCCGTGCGCAGGGCCCACGCCCTATGCTTCACGCAATAAAAAAGCCCAACCGATTTGGCTGGGCTTTTGCGTTTGTAGGGGGCGTTGGGACTTCCCCGTGTTGGGCCATGCAAGAGAGCCGCCCCAACAAGCGACGCTGGAGCGAATTACAGAACCTAGGCAGG
>DATDDN010000034.1:0-16215 GCA_036523795.1 Gallionellaceae bacterium
CGCAACACCGCGGATGCCATCCACAGCGGGGCAATGCGTGCGACAATCGGCGCCATTCAGCAGCAGCATGCACGCCTGCGCGCACGCGGGCCGGTGCGCTGTGTGCTCAGCGGCGGCGCTGCAGGACAGATCGAGGCGCACCTCGGTCTGCCGTGTGAGCGCGTGGATGATCTGGTGCTGCACGGGCTGCACCTTACAGGACAGGAGACAGAAGCGTGATCAGGAGGTTGGTGGTTGGACTGGTGCTGGTAAACATCATTTTCTTTGCGCTGATGCAATGGGGCGGCAAGCTGGCTGGAGAGGGCAAGGCGCCGCAGCAGGCCGCACTGAATGCGGACAAGATCAAGCTGCTCAACTCGCCTGAGGCGGTGCCGCCTGTGCCACCAGCGGTAGCGTCCGTCGTGCCGGCGGTGCCTGCGCCGGCTACCGCGGTGCCGCTCCCGCCGCCAGCCGCTCCGGTCGTGGCGGCCGCGCCGACGCCAGCGCCAGCGCCGCCAGCTGCACCTGTCCGGCATGCTGCTGAAATAAGTTGCATGGAGTGGAGCGAGTTTTCCGGCACCGACCTCGCGCGTGCGGAAAAGGCGCTGGCCGGACTCAAGCTGGGCGACAAGCTGGGGCAGCGCACGGTGGAGTACAACCGCGGTTATCTGGTGTATCTCTCCCCCTTCAAGACCCTGGCAGGGCGCAACAAGAAGGTTCGCGAACTCAAGGCTGCCGGTATTAGCGACTACTTCGTGATCAAGGAATCTGGCGCGCTGAAGAATGCCATCTCGGTCGGCGTGTTCAAGACCGAGGAAGCGGCTAGGCATTACCAGGCAGAACTGGGCAAGAAGGGCCTGAAATCGGTGCAGGTTGCGTCGCGCGAGGCGCAACTCAAATTCATCGTGTTCACCTTCAGGCAGGTGGATGCGGCCACGGCGAACCAGCTTGGTGTTTGGCAGAAAGATTACCCCGGCAGCGAGCTGAAAACGCTGCCGTGCGGCGCGGCGAACGGCAAATAAGCCACCGGTTGACAGGCAGGGGCAAAATCAGGAAAATGCCGCCTCCTCGTGAGGTTCGCTCCCGCTTCGGTCGGGCCGGCTTCATGAAACAGCGCCCAGAAATGGGCTGCGACAGTGATTCGGTGATATAGCTCAGCTGGTTAGAGCACAGCACTCATAACGCTGGGGTCGGTGGTTCAAGTCCACCTATCACCACCAGATTGAAAAAGCCCGCATGTAACCCATGCGGGCTTTTTATTGCCCGGGCAAATCTGCTGGGTGGCAGTCATCTGCGCTAAAATGACGCCTTGGCCGCATCACGGGCAAGAGGCAACAAAAAAGCCCCGGTCCATGCGAACCGGAGCTTCTTGCTTTAATGCGGGAATGCTTAGTTGCTGGTGAACAGCTGCTTCAGCATCCACAGCGAGAACAATGCTGCGGCGATTGCGGTGCCAACTGCGCATACGGTTGCGATAAGTGCCATTTCGGTCTCCTCCTGTAAAAAACGAACGGCTGCGGGAAAACAGCGAAATCAATCGTAGCACAAATTTTTGTCCGGGTAACTCGCCGGGCCGGGATGGGCGACTGCCCTAGTCGGGTTTAGCGCCAGGGCCGCAGGTTGAACGTGAACAGATCGTTTAAGGAAGATGCATGAACAAGTTGTGCAAGCTTTACGTCAAAACGTATGGCTGTCAGATGAACGAATATGACACCGACAAGATGGTTGACGTGCTGCGCGCTGGGACGCCGCTGCAGGTGGTCGAACGTCCGGAAGAGGCGGACATCCTTCTGTTCAACACCTGTTCCATCCGCGAGAAGGCGCAGGAGAAGGTGTTTTCCGACCTGGGACGGGTGCGTCCGCTGAAACTGGAGCGCCCCGATGTGATCATCGGGGTGGGCGGCTGCGTGGCCAGCCAGGAGGGCGACACCATCATCAAGCGCGCGCCCTATGTGGATGTGGTGTTCGGGCCGCAGACGCTGCACCGCCTGCCCGAGCTGATCGCGGCGCGCAGGCAGAGCGGCCAGCCGCAGGTGGATATCAGTTTTCCCGAGATCGAGAAATTCGACCACCTGCCGGCGGCACAGACCACGGCCGGCAGCGCATTTGTGGCGATCATGGAGGGCTGCAGCAAGTACTGCACCTTCTGCGTGGTGCCCTATACGCGCGGCGATGAAGTGTCGCGCCCGTTTGCCGACGTGATGCGCGATGTGGAACAGCTGGTGGCGCAGGGAGTGGGTGAGATCACCCTGCTGGGGCAGAACGTGAATGCCTATCACGGCGAGGCCGACGGCGACAGCGTGGACTTTGCCTTCCTGCTGAAGGCGATTGCTGCGCTGGATGGCGTGCAGCGCCTGCGCTTTACCACTTCGCATCCCAGGGAAATGACGCAGCGAGTGATCGACGTGTTTGCCAGCGCGCCCAAGCTGGCCAGCCATCTGCACCTGCCGGTGCAGTCCGGTTCGGACCGTGTGCTGGCGGCGATGAAGCGCGGCTACACTGTGCTCGAATACAAATCCATCGTGCGCCGCCTGCGTGCGGCGCGGCCCGACCTGGTGCTGACCACCGACATCATCGTGGGCTTCCCCGGTGAGAGCGAGCAGGATTTCGAGGCCACGCTCAGGCTGATGGAAGAGGTGGCCTACGACATGAGCTTCAGCTTCCTGTTCAGTCCGCGCCCCGGCACGCCTGCTGCGGAGATGGTGGATGAGACCGCCGCCGAGGAAAAAGCCGCCCGCCTCAAGCGCGTGCAGGAGCTGGTCAGCCGCCAGGGGCAGCAGCTGGCGCAATCGCTGGTGGGCAGCGTGCAGCGCGTGCTGGTGGAAGGCGTGTCGCGGCGCGATGCGCGTGAGCTGGCCGGGCGCCTGGACAACAATCGTGTAGTCAACTTTGTCGGCTCCAGCGGCATGCTGGGGCGCTTCATCGACGTAAGGATCACCGCGCTGGAGCACCATACCCTGCGCGGCGAAGTGGTGACGCTATCGTGAAAAAGCGCGGTGCACCATTCACCCCCTTGCAGTTCGCGCTGGAGCCGTTGGACAACGTGCGCCTGGCCAACCTGTGCGGCGCGTTCGACGAACACCTGCGCCAGATTGAGACTGCGCTGGATGTCACCATTGCGCGTCGCGGCGAACACTTCTCCGTGCAAGGCACGCAGGCGCAGGCCGAGCTGGCGCGCCAGGTGCTGCAGGATTTCTACCGCGAGGCCGGCGAGGAGATCACGCTGGAGCAGCTGCAGCTGGCGCTGATCGAGGTGATGAAGGGCGAGTCGCGCGCGCTGTCGGTCGATGCGCCGCCGCTGCTGATGACGCGGCGCAGCGACATCCGCGGGCGCACGCCGCGCCAGAGCGAATACCTGCAGGCCATCCAGCAGCACGACATCACCTTCGGCGTGGGACCGGCCGGCACGGGAAAGACTTATCTCGCCGTGGCCTGCGCCGTGGATGCCCTGCAGCGCGAAGCGGTGAAACGCGTGGTGCTGGTGCGCCCAGCGGTGGAGGCCGGCGAACGCCTGGGCTTCCTGCCCGGCGACATGGCGCAGAAGGTCGATCCCTACCTGCGCCCCTTGTATGATGCGCTGTATGACCTGATGGGCGCGGAGCGGGTGGGGCGCGCCTTCGAGCGCGGCGAGATCGAGATTGCGCCGCTGGCCTACATGCGCGGCCGCACGCTCAACCACGCCTTCATCATCCTGGATGAGGCGCAGAACACCACTCCGGAGCAGATGAAGATGTTCCTCACCCGCATGGGCTTCGGCAGCAAGGCCGTGATCACCGGCGACGTCACCCAGATCGACCTCGCGCGCGGCCAGAAGAGCGGCCTGATTGAGGCGCGCCAGGTGCTGCAGGATGTGCGCGGCATCGCCATCTGCGAATTCCTGGTGGAAGACGTGGTGCGCCATCCGCTGGTGCAGAAAATCGTTACCGCCTATGAGAAATACGAGCAACGCAAGGACAAGCCATGAGCAGTGCCCATAAACTTTCGCTGTCGGTGCAGTACGCCAGCGAGGACAAAAGCGTGCCGACACGCGCGCAGTTCCGGCGCTGGGTGCAGGCCGCGCTGCAGCAGGACCTGCAGGCCACCCTGCGCATCGTCGATGCCGAAGAAGGGCAGACATTGAACCGCGATTTTCGCGGCAAGGATTACGCCACCAATGTGCTGACCTTCGTCTACGACGATGCCGAACCTCTTTCCGGCGACATCGTCATCTGCGCGCCGGTGGTGGCGCGCGAAGCCGCCGAGCAGGGCAAGACATTGCAGGCGCATTACGCGCACATGACGCTGCACGCCGTGCTGCACCTGCAGGGCTATGACCACGAAAGCGAGCGGGAAGCCGACGAGATGGAAGCGCTGGAGACTGCGTTGATGCTCAAATTAGGGTATCCTGCACCCTATGTGGTAACCAGTTGAAGTAACGATGGACGACTCAGACAGTAACAAGCCGAGTTTGCTCGAGCGCATTTCCGCAATGCTGCTGCGCGAACCGGAAGACCGCGAACAGCTGCTCGCACTGCTTTACTCCGCCTACGAGCGCAACCTGCTCGACGCCGAAGCCCTCGCCATGATGGAAGGGGTGATCCAGGTGTCCGAGCGACAGGTGCGCGAGATCATGGTGCCCCGCTCGCAGATGGATGTCATCGACATCAGCGAGCCACCTGAAAAATTCATCCCCTTCGTCATCGAAACCGCGCACTCGCGCTTCCCCGTCATCGACGGCAACAAGGACAACATCATCGGCATCCTGCTGGCCAAGGATCTGCTGCGTTACTACGCCGGCGAGGAATTCAACGTGCGCGACATGCTGCGCCCGGCGGTGTTTGTTCCCGAGGCCAAGCGCCTCAACGTGCTGCTGCGCGACTTCCGCAGCAACCGCAACCACATGGCACTGGTGGTGGACGAGTACGGCGGCGTGTGCGGCATGGTCACCATCGAGGACGTGCTGGAGCAGATCGTCGGCGAGATCGAGGACGAATTCGATTTCGACGAGGAAGAGGACAACATCGTGCCGGTAGGCAAGGATCACTGGCGCATCAAGGCTGCCACCACAATTGCCGACCTGAATGAGACGCTGGGCACAGCCTTCAGCGATGAAGAGGTCGATACCGTGGGGGGCTTGGTGCTGCAGGCCGCGGGCAAGCTGCCCAAGCGCGGCGAGCACATTGTCATCGATGGTCTTCAGTTCACCGTGCTGCGCGCGGATAGCCGTCGCCTGTATTCGCTGATGGTAGAACGCAAGCCGGAAGTGGCGGCACCGGCTGCGGAGTGAATCTTCAAAATGCCGCTGCGCGGGTTGGGTCGCGCGCAGTTCTGGCGTAGACTACATTTGTGGCTGCAGCTCAGTGGGTAGTGCAGCCAGTATCGCAACGTAAAAAAATACATCATGCAGGCAGTCAAAATAGCGCATGACAAGGAGGTGTGTGATGGGCTTTTTCTCAAATCTGTTCAAAAAATCCAGTTTCTTCTCGTCGGAATACACCGACAAATCCATGATGTCGTTGGCCGAGGTTATCAACGCGCACAACAACTGGAAAACCCGCTTCGCAAAATTCATGGACGGGACGCTGGGTTACAGCCTTGACCCCGAGATACTGGCGGCGGCGGATGACACCGAGCTGGGACGCTGGATCCTGCAGATGGACGATGCGGAGAGCAATGCCGACAAGCGCAAGCTGCTGGATCAGCTGCATCAGGCTAACGCCGACATGCACATAGCCGCCAGCGGCATTGCCAAACTGGTGGTGGCCGGCGATACGTCCCAGATCAGCAAGGCCAATGTGCCCTATATGTTTTTCTCGCGTCAGGTGATGACACTGCTGAAGGAGCTGGAGAAGCGCAGCTGAGCGCTGCTTCCGGCAGCAGTCAGAATTTCTCGTCTGCGCGCAGGTAACGCCACTGCCCCACCGGCAGTTCGCCCAGCTTTACCTTGCCGATGCGCACGCGCTTCAGTCCCGTCACCTTCAACCCCACTAGCTCGCACATGCGGCGAATCTGCCGCTTCTTGCCCTCGCGCAGCACAAAGCGCAGCTGGTCTTCGTTCTGCCAGGTGACCCGGGCCGGTTTCAGTTTCTGCCCATCCAGCGACAGCCCGTGGTTGAGCATGTTGAGGCCGTTGCCCACCATCTTGCCGGTGACGCGCACCAGGTATTCCTTGTCGATTTCCGAGTTCTCGCCTATCAGCTGCTTCGCCACGCGGCCGTCCTGGGTGAGCACCAGCAGGCCCTGCGAGTCGATGTCCAGGCGGCCGGCGGGGGCGAGTCCTTTCAGGTGGGCAGGCTGTAAGCGGATGCCGGAGGTGTCGCCGGCCCACTGTGTGTCGCGCTTGATCAGTACGGAGGCTGGCTGGTAGCCGTCTTCGGCCTGGCCGGAAACATAGCTCACCGGCTTGTTGAGCAGGATGGTGACCTGGGTCTGCTGCTGCGTCTGTGCGGCCCTGTTCAGGGTGATCTTCTGGTTGGGGAAAATCTTGGTGCCCAGCTCGGTGACCGCCACACCGTCTACCAGCACCCAGCCGCGTTCGATGTAGCTGTCAGCCTCGCGGCGCGAGCAGATGCCCTGTTCGGACATGAGTTTGGAGAGACGAATTTTTTCCATGTTTTGAAAATCGCTAAAAGCGGTTGATCCGCAGATTACACAGGTGGACGCAGATAATTGTCAAAATTGAGGTGGGTGTTAATCCGTTTAATCTGCGTAATCTGCGGGTGAAAAGGTTTAGGGTTCAACCCAGCGCCGGGAACAGCCCGCGCGCACCGCTGGCGATGAATTCCACCGCGATGGCGGCAAGGATCAGGCCCATCAGGCGGGTGAATACGTCGATGCCTACCTTGCCCATGCGTCGCGCCACCCAGGGCGCGATCAGAAAGGTCAGCCATACCGTGACGCTGAGCAGGATGATCTCCAGCGACATGATCAGGTAGTGCTCGATGCCGCTTGCCTTGTGCGCTTCCACGATCACCGCGCTGATCGAGCCGGGGCCGGCCAGCAGCGGGGTGGACAGCGGCACGATGGCGTTGGAAGCGGTGGCCTCCATGTCCATGCCGCCTTCGATGGCAGGGGTGGGTTTGTAGATGTTGCCCTGCAGCATGGTGATCGCCATCAGCATCAGCAGCACGCCGCCGGCCACGCGGAACGAGTTGATGCTGATGCCGAAGAAGGCGAGCAGCGGTTCGCCCAGCAGCAGAGCCACCAGCAGGATGCCGCACACCGTCAGCGACGCCAGGCGCCCCACCTGGGCGCGCTTCTGTGGCGTCAGGCTGGCGGTGAACAGGATGATCACCGGAATCATGCCGATCGGATCCAGGATCGCGAACAGGCTGATGAAGTTCTTGGTGTATTCGGTAAAGTCCAGCATCGCTCACCTCATCGTTAGAACTGCCAGGCCGCACCCACGCTCACGTAATTGGCCACCTCTGTCTGCAGCAACGGGCTGCTGGCTGCATCGCCGCGCACATGGTGGCGCTCCAGGCTGCCCAGCAGCATCCAGTGCGGGTCAAGCTCGTATGACCACAGGAAGCCGGCGGCGTTGTATAGCGCGCCGCCCTCGGCGGTATAGGCCGGCAGACCGGTGCTCGCGGCCTGCTGCGCAGTGAGGCCGTAGTAATACTGCCCGGCTTGCGCATCGGCCCAGGTGGTCTGCCAGAACACGCCGGCGTTAAGTTGAGGGCCGCCATAGATGCCGGCCGTCAGGCGCAGATCGGTTTGCGCACCGCGGTCGCGATCGATGTCCTGGCGATAGCGCAGCAGCACAATCAGGGGCATCGGTCCGATGTTCTTTTCCAGCTCGGCATGCACGCCGAGCGAGGCGCTGGGGGAGATGTTGGGCAGATTGTGTTCCGCCAGAAAAGCCGAGTCGCTGTTGTCACGCCCTCCTTCATAGGCCGCCTGTGCGCCCACGGTAAAGCCGCTCGCCAGTTCGATGCGCGCGCCGCCTTCCAGCATGCCGAAGGTGGTGCGCGCAAACCAGGGCTGGCCGTAGTAGCGCACTACCGGGATCAGCATGTTGTGGTTGGTGTCAGCGCCATCATAGGCAGGGCGCGCCCACAGGCCGGCACCGAGCAGCACTTTGGGCGAGTTATCTTCTGCGAGGGCGACGGCGGGTGCAAGGAGCAGGGTGAACAGCAGTATTCGGGTTCGTAGCATGGTGCGAATCTCTTGAAGGTGTCATGGACATACAGCTCGGTCAGCGCGAGATTATGCCCGAAATGGCTGGCTGATGCGCTCGGCAGGCGGATGCGCTGTTATATACTTTCGCTTTTATTGTTCAGGCCACGACTCAGCCATGTCACTCAAGTTCTCCAGTCAGCCCGGCCCGCACGAGCGCCAGCTGCAACGTATACACAACAACCCCCTGTTTGGCAGCGACAACCAGGTGACGCCCATCGAGCTGTCGGCCGCACAGCTGCACGACAAACATGCGGTGCAGGAATTCATGCAGAACTTTCGTGAGGTCGTGCAGCGCGTGGTGGCGCTGGAAAAACAGGCCGACAGCGACACGCTGCTCAAGATCAAGGCGCAGCTGGAACAGCAGTTCGCCCTTGCCACCGGCATGCAGGGCGACAACAGTACGGTGCTGGCGGCGATCAGGCGCCTGATCGCCACTATCGCCGCCACCCTGCGCAACGCAGCGCAGAGTGAGCATGAAGCGCAGGAGAAGTTGCGCCTGGATGAAGAGCACACCGCGCTGCATTTGCAGCTGTGCAGCCATCCCATCGTGTCCGATATCCTCAATCCGGGCGAGGTGATCGAAGAAGACGAACTGGTGCGGAGCTTGCTGAGCGAGCCGGAAGAGAGCCTGGCAGCGGCGCTGGCGCTGTTTCCGCCGGAGCGTGTGGCGGAGTTGGCGGAGCAGGGCAAGGCCCTGCTCAAGCAGGTGGAGGGGGCGGGCCACAGCCTGCCTGAGGCGTGGCGGGCGTTGGGGCAGATGGAGGCGTGGGGAAAGGGCGAGCAGGCGTAGTTCGACTTTCATCAACGCCGCCAGGCTCCTGCGCCGGCACGAAAAAAAACCGGCCATTACGGCCGGCTATCAGGGGAGAAGAAACGGTTTGCGTTACCGCCGGCGGCGCGAGGGCTTAACCTTCGCTGGCGTAGCTGTGCTCCAGCGTGCCATGCAGTTTGTGCGACAGGGCAGCATCACGCGCATCATTCTGGTTCATGCACTTGGTCACGTAGCTGGTTTTGGCGGCGCCTTGCAGGGCAAAGTTTTTGGCGTTCTGCTCGCAGCTCATCTGCTTGTGCTGCTCTGCGACACGCTTGACGTTTGCCGGCTTGCTGGATTCGGCCAGGCATTGCTTGACGTAGGCGGTGCGCTGCATGGTGCTCATCTGCGCATTCTTCGGCTCGCAGTTGCCTGCAGCCAGCGCCAGGGCCGGCGCCAGGAGGGACAGGCTCAATAGAGTGGTCGTCACGGTCTTTTTCATTCGGCTCACCTTTCTGTAGGTATGCGGGGTTGCTGTATCATCATGTGCACCCGCTTACGAACTACCTTTCGAAAATCCTGCAGATGCGATGCGTGCATCATGCCGAAGTCATCGCAGGCTGTATTTCAGGGGAGTCTGAATGTGGGATAGGAAAAGGCTGATTCTGCCCTAGGGGAAACCCTAGGCAGCCTTGAACAGGCTTGTTTTCAATAAGAATAAACATGATGAAAGCTTCAAAAAGTCATCTTGCGGCGGGGCAGCCATGATCCGCATCCTGCTGGCCGACGACCACGCCATCGTGCGTAACGGCCTGAAACAGATCATCGCGGGCGCCAGCGACCTGCAGGTGATCGGCGAGGCCGCGTCCGGCGCCGAGGTGCTGGAGCTGGCGCGCAGGACGCCGCCCGACCTGCTGTTGCTGGACATGACCATGCCCGGCATCAGCGGTGCCGAGCTGATCCGCCGCCTGCGTGCCGATCATCCGAACATCCCCGTCCTGGTGCTGTCCATGCACAACGAGGCGCAGGTGGTCAGCCGCGCCCTCAAGGCCGGCGCCTCCGGTTATGTGACCAAGGACAGCGATCAGGAAATTCTGCTGGCCGGAATCCGCAAGGTGGCCGCCGGCAACCGCTACATCGACCCGGCACTGGTGGATGCCATGGTGTTCGATGGCAACGCGGCTGCAGATGCCGCGCCGCATGCGGCGCTCACCGAACGCGAGCTGCAGGTGCTGGAGATGCTGGCCAGCGGCCAGAGCCTCACGGCCATTGCCGAGTCGCTGCACCTCAGTGCAAAGACCATCAGCGCGCACAAGGCGCACCTGATGCAGAAACTCGGCATCGACAACAACGCCGACCTCATGCGTTACGCCATCAGGCACGGGCTGACGCGCGAATAGTGCGGGCGCGCGTGTTCACGCGCCCGCACTTTATCCTGCGGCGTTCCGCACGCTGTCACCCTGCGATGATCGGCAATACCGCCAATGCCACCAGCAAACCCCAGGCAATCGCCCCGATCGCATATACCTTGTAGGTCACATCCTGCACGTCGAGCGCTTCCTCGATGCCGAGGATGGCGCTCACGCCGTGATAGAGCAGGCTGCCGGAGGCGACCAGGCCCAGCAGTCCAATGGCGGCATTGAACCCCAGATTGGGCACCAGCAGCGTGAGAGAGGAGAGCCACAGCGGGATCGGTGTCACGGCCGCCAGCATGTAGCTGTCCTGCGGCCGGATGGGATGCCCTTCGTCCTTTGCAATGGTGTGGATGACCCAGGCCATCAGGGGCACGGTGGCCAGCTCGGCCACAAAGAACATCGCTGCCACCTCGTACCAGCGCTGCAGGCTGGCGCCAGGCTCGTAGTAGTTGCCGTGCAGGTAGCCTGCCAGCGCGATCATCAGCACGGGCACCAGCGAAAGCGGCAGCACCAGCCCCAGCGATACTTTCACGATCGAGGGGTGAATTCCGCGCAGCTCGTCCCAGCCAGCGTGATACGAGAACACCATTTTCGGATAGTCCAACGGTTTCATGAGGTACCTCCATGCAAGAGGTTGAGGAGATGCTGCACTCGATCGATGCAAGCTAACCATCTGACGGGATGCAGCATGGTTGTCGGCCAGATTTCAGGCGCAGCAAACATATATCACAGTGTGATATAAATGTAAAGAAGAAGGCTTGCCGGGCTGCGGCGCGGCAGCGGGTACGGGAGGGAAATCAGGGCACCCTAGTGCGCCAGCGGCAGGCGCAGCGAGACAAGGGTACCCTGGCCGGGCTGGCTCTCCACCGCGAGGGTGGCACCGATGATCTGCGCCCGGTAATTCATGTTGAGCATGCCCAGGCCGGCCTCGCGCGCTTCACCGCCCAGGCCGCTGCCGTTGTCTGCCACGCTGAGGGATATCTCTTCCGGTGCGATTGACAGCGCGATGGTCAGCTGGCTCGCGCCGCTGTGCTTGACCGCGTTGTTGAGGGCCTCCTGAGCGATGCGATACAGGTGGGTGGCCACCATGAAGTCGCTGACATCGCCTGCGCTGCTGCAGCGCAATTCACACGGAATGCCCGACAGAGAGGCCATATCCTTGGCCAGCTGCTCCAGCCCCTGTTTGAGCCCCTGGCTGGCCAGGTTGAACGGCACCAGGCCGTGCGAGATGTAGCGCGTGCGCTTGATCGCATCCTGCGTTACCTGCTTGATTTCGCCCGCCTGCTGGCTGGCCGCGCTGTCCGATGCCGCCAGGCGGCTGGACAGGGCTCCGGCCAGATAGGCGGCACCGGTGAGCAGCTGCCCGAGGTCGTCATGCAGCTCGCGGCCGATGCGCGCCTGCTCTTCTTCGCTGATTTCCAGTATCTTGCGCTCCAGTTTGCGTCGCATCCCGATTTCCGTTTCCAGGCGCGCGGCGGTGGCGGCCAGATCGTGGGTGCGCTCGGCGACGCGCATTTCCAGTTCATCGCGCGATCTCAGCAGCGCCTGCTGCAAGGCGTTTTCCTCGGTGATGTCGATCATGATGCCGATCACGCCTGCGTAGCCGCCCTCCTTGTCGCTCAGCAGCGCCTTGGTGATCTCCAGCAGATGCGGCTTGCCGTCGGCGAACGTCATGGTTTCACGCGAGCGGCAAGGCGACTCGCTGCGCAGGCAGGCCAGGTCGGAACGGGCCAGGTTAGCACTGGTTTCCGCACCCAGCGTTTCCTCCGGCGGCCGGCTGAGGAACTGCTGCTCGGTCACGCCCAGCGCCTCGCAGAATGCGCGATTGACGAAGCGGTAACGTCCATCCATGCCCACCAGCCAGATGCCGATGGGCGAGTTGTCCAGGATGGCATGCAGCTTGGCTTCGCTCGCACTGATCTCGCGCGCGGCCTGCACTGCCCGCGCGCGCCCGCGCACCAGCAGCCAGGTGAGCAGCGCCAGCAGGATGCTGATGCCGCTGCCGGTTTCGGCGATCAGCTGCGCCTTGGCCTGATCCAGGCGCGCTTCGAAATCAGGCAGCGAGCTGATCGACATCGTCCACGGATGGCCCGCCACCTCCACCCGTACGACGCTCTTCATCCAGGCGTTTCTTGTGGAACCGGTCTCATTACTGAAATCGGGGTCGTACAGCAGCGTCTGTGCCGACATCTGCTCGCCATCAAAAATTTCGACGTCCAGGTCCGACGCGCTGTCACCCAGCAAGCCGAACATCAGGTCGCTCATGCGGAAGGACGCGATGACCCAGCCAATCACATTGGCGCGGCGCGCCTCCAGTGTCTGGTTCAGCCCGCCCTTGCGGTAAATGGGCACGTACATCAGGAAGCCGGACTGTCTGCGTCCATCTTTTTCCGGCGCCATGTCCAGCTTGCCGGTCACGGCGACATTGCCGGTCGTCACGGTATATTCCATCACCGCACGCAGCTCGGGCCGGGCAAACACGTCATAGCCGAATGCATTCTGATTGCGCCCGGGATACTGCTCAATATAGGTCAGCGCGGTGTAGGCGCCGTGCGCCTTCGCCTGCCTGATCAGTGCCAGCGTCACGCCATGCATGCCGGGAAAATTGTGATCGAGATGCAGTTCGCTCACATAACTGCGGAATTCATTGCCTCCCACGTTGCCGCTGGAAATGAACAAGGCCTGCACACCCTTCAGCACCTGCTCATAAGACAGTATGCGCTCATCCAGGCGATTGACGATTTCCAGCACGCGGTAATTGAAATTCTTCTGCAGGTCGCGTTCGGGCTCGCGCTGGGCGTTGCGCCACAGCTGCCAGGTGACTGCCAGCGCCGCAAGCAGTACCAGCCAGGGAAGATAGCGCAGCAGGCGGGATGGCACAGGAAGGGTCACGATGAAGTCGGTTCCGGCATGTAGAGGCAGGTTGCGCCGGCCAGGCAGGAAACAGTCCTGCTCTCGCTATCGGCAACCCGTGGCCATTCTGTAGGCGACCAGCATTTTTGACAAGATTTCACCCATTTGCCGCTACCCCTACTCACGAGATGGTTACTATCCTATACTGTTTCATCTCGCAACCCGACACAGGCATGAGGCTGGATGAATAAGCAAACCGTGTGGATTCAACGCGACCTTGATGCCGCCCCGCTTGCCATGGCGCTGCTAGACCAGTCAGGCCGCGTGCGCCAGATCAATGCACCATGCAGCCGCCTGCTGGGCAGGCCCGCCGGGCAACTGATCGGTACGGAGTGGTTCTCCCTGCTGGATGACGTGCCTGAGCACGGCGAGAAGAAGCACATTTTCCAGCGCGTCATGTCCGGCGAGCACGGCCTGCATGAGGCGTTTGACTCCCCCCTGGAAGCGGTCGGCAAGAATGGCAGCCGCATCGCCTGGCGCATGTCCCTGCTGCGCGACGAACTGGGCAGCCCCGATGGAGCGCTGTGTTACGGCAGCGACATGAACGAGCATTACCGCGCGGAGCAGGCGCTGCGCATCAGCAGCGAAGAGCAGGGCGCACTGAATGCTATCCTGCGCCTCAGCCTGGAGAACATCCCACTCAAGACGCAATTCGAGCGCGTGTTAGACATCCTGCTAGGCCTCGACTGGCTGCCATTCGAGCCGAAAGGCGGGATCTTCCTGGTGCAGCCGGGCGAGGACGTACTCAGCCTGGCGGCGCAACGCAGGCTGCCGCGCGACTTGCTGCGGCAATGCGCACGCGTGCCGTTTGGCCACTGCCTGTGTGGGCGTGCCGCCGCGACACGCGAAACCCAGTTCTCCTCCTGCCTCGATCGCCGTCATGTCAACCGCTGCGCCGGCACCACGCCACATGGGCACTATGTCGTGCCTATCATTTCCAACCGCGTCGTGCTGGGCGTGATCGTGCTTTACCTCAGGCCAGACCACCAGCAACAGGATCGCGAATACGAATTCCTGCAAAACGTCGCCGGCACGCTGGCCGGCATGATCAACCTGCACCATGCCCAGGAAGAGTTGCGCCAGAGCCGTGCCCGCCTGAAGAAGACCCAGCACCTGGCCCAGCTCGGCGGCTGGGAATGGGACAGCATGTTGCACCGCTTCACGCTGTCGGAAGAAAGCTGCCGCATCCTGCAGCTGCCACCGGAAGATTCCTCCGTTGGCCTCAGCTCCGCACTGAACTTCTTCCATCCGGATGACCGTGCTGCCTTCTGTGCAGCAATCACCCAGGCAGCCACGGAGGGCGATGCCGTCGACGTCGATTACCGCATCAGGCTGCGGGACGGCACCGAGCGGGTGGTGAACTGCCAGGCCGAGCCCACCTTCGACGCCGCCGGCAATGTGCGTCGCCTGAACGGCATGCTGCACGACATCACCGAACGCAAACAGGTTGAGGAAAACCTGCGCCTGTCGGCGGCCGTGTTCGAGAACACCACGGAAGGCGTGATGATTACCGACAAGTCGGCCGCCATCATCATCATCAACAAGGCGTTTTCCAGCATCACCGGCTACACCCTGGAAGAGCTGCGCGGCAAGACCGCGGCGGTGCTGAAATCCGGACGCCAGGACGCACAGTTCTACGCCGACATGTGGAAGGCCATCCACGAAACCGGCTCCTGGCAGGGGGAAATCTGGAACCGGCGCAAGAGCGGTGAAATCTACCCCGAGTGGCTCAACATCAGTGCGGTGAAGGACAAGCAAGGCGAGATCACCAACTATGTCGCGGTGTTCTCCGACATCACCGAGATGAAGGAATCGGAAAGCCGGCTGAAGCATCTTGCCCACCACGACCCGCTCACCGGGCTGCCCAACCGCCTGCTGCTCAATGCGTGCGTGCACCAGTCGATATCCGCGGCACAGCGCAACGGCTCCACGATGGCGGTCATGTTCCTGGATCTGGACAAGTTCAAGCTGATCAACGATACGCTGGGTCACCCCGTCGGCGACCAGCTGTTGCTGGAGGTGTCGCGCCGCCTGTTGGACACCTTGCGCGCCGAAGACCTGGTCAGCCGCCTGGGTGGCGACGAGTTCGTGGTCGTGCTGGAAGACCTGCCCGATTCGCGCTTTGCGGGCAATGTCGCCAAGAAGATCAATGCCGCATTGGCCGAGAAATTCCACCTGGATGGCCATGAGCTGTTCATCAGCTGCAGCATCGGCATCAGCATCTTCCCCGGCGACGGCGACAACATCGACGAACTGTTCAAGAATGCGGACACCGCCTTGTACCGCGCCAAGGAAGAGGGGCGCAACAACTACCAGTATTACACCGAGGAATTGACCAAGCGCGCGATGGAACGCATGTCGCTGGAAACCGATTTGCGCCAGGCGCTGGAACGCAACGAGCTGGAGCTCTATTATCAGCCCCAGCTCGACCTGTACAACGGCCGCATCTGCGGCATGGAGGCGCTGCTGCGCTGGCAGCATCCGCGCAACGGCCTGATGCTGCCGAGCAGCTTCATTCCACTGGCAGAGGAATCCGGGCTGATCGGCGTGATCGGCCACTGGGTGCTGCGCACCGCCTGCGCGCGACTGAAGGCCTGGCACGACGCCGGCCTGCCCAGGGTGCGCGTGTCCATCAACCTGTCCGCGGCACAATTCCGTCACAAGAACCTGGCCCAACTCGTTGCCGCTGCGTTGCAGGACAGCGGCCTGGCCCCCGAGTATCTGGAGCTGGAACTCACCGAGAGCATCGTCATGCAGGATGCTGAGGCCACCATCGAGGTGCTGCGTACCATCAAGAAGCTGGGGGTCAAGATCGCGATCGACGACTTTGGCACCGGCTACTCCTCGCTTAGTTATCTCAAGCGCTTCCCGGTTGACCGCATCAAGATCGACCAGTCCTTCGTGCGCAACATCACCTCGGATCCGGCCGATGCCGCCGTGTCGCAGGCCATCATTTCCATGTCGCACAGCCTGAATCTGGTCACCCTGGCGGAAGGA
>DATDDN010000035.1:0-12258 GCA_036523795.1 Gallionellaceae bacterium
TGGCGCAAATCGAAAAGCAGTTCGGCAAGGGTTCGATCATGCGCCTGGGCGAAGGCGAGGTGATCGAGGACATCGAAGTCGTCTCCACCGGCTCGCTGGGCCTGGACATCGCGCTGGGCGTGGGCGGCCTGCCGCGCGGCCGCGTGGTCGAGATCTACGGCCCCGAGTCGTCGGGCAAGACCACGCTGACCCTGCAGGTCATCGCCGAGATGCAGAAGCTCGGCGGCACCTGCGCGTTCATCGACGCCGAGCACGCGCTCGACGTGCAGTACGCGTCCAAGCTCGGCGTGCACCTCGAGGACCTGCTGATCTCGCAGCCGGACACCGGCGAGCAGGCGCTCGAGATCGCCGACGCGCTGGTGCGCTCCGGTTCGGTGGACCTGATCGTCATCGACTCCGTGGCGGCACTGACGCCGAAGGCGGAGATCGAAGGCGAAATGGGCGATGCGCAGATGGGCCTGCATGCACGCCTGATGAGCCAGGCGCTGCGCAAGCTCACCGGCAACATCAAGCGCACCAACACGACCGTCATCTTCATCAACCAGATCCGCATGAAGATCGGCGTGATGTTCGGCAGCCCGGAGACCACCACCGGCGGTAACGCGCTCAAGTTCTACGCTTCCGTGCGCCTGGACATCCGCCGCACTGGCTCGATCAAGCAGGGCGACGAGGTGATCGGTTCCGAAACACGCGTGAAAGTGGTGAAGAACAAGGTGGCGCCGCCGTTCCAGCAGGCGGAATTCGACATCCTCTACGGCGAAGGCATTTCGCGCGAGGGCGAGATCATCGACCTCGGCGTGCTGCACAAGCTGGTGGACAAATCCGGCGCCTGGTACGCCTATAACGGCGAGAAGATCGGCCAGGGCAAGGACAATGCACGCATCTACCTGAAAGAGCATCCGGCCGTCGCCATCGAAATCGAAAACAAGATCCGTGACGCCGTGGGCGTGGCTGCCATCAACGCCACAGCTGCTGCGGGAACAGAAGGTAAGAAGGCAACGGCTCCCAAGGCCGGCAAAGCCGCTGCCGCCAAGCTGGTAGAACTTGAATCGGAAGAGTGAACCCGGCCTGCGCGTACGCGCCATGAAGGCGCTGGCCCGGCGTGAATACAGCCGGGCCGAGCTGCATGGCAAGTTGCTGCCGCATGTCACGGAATCCGATGACCTGGATGCCGTGCTGGATGATCTGGAAAAACGCGGCTGGCTGTCGGATGCGCGGGCGGTGGAGCAGACCGTGAGCGTACGGCGCAGCCGCTTCGGCACGCAGCGCATCGCCCATGAGCTGCGCCAGAAGGGCATCAGCGACGCGCTGATCGCCGCCGCCTTGCCCGAGCTGAAGCAGGGCGAGCTGGATGCCGCCCGCCAGGTGTGGCAGAAGAAGTTTTCCTCCCCTCCGCAAGACGCCAAAGAAAAAGCCAGGCAGATGCGCTTCCTGCAGTCGCGCGGGTTTTCCATGGACGTGATCTGCAAGGTCATGAAACTGTCGGATGAAGACACAGGCATTTGATGCCGGGTAAACTGTGCACTGCTTGTGTGAATTTTCTTGAACTGAATATCAATCGAGGAGAATCTGATGTCTGAGGTGAAGCAGGTTAAATTGACGCCTGATGAAATACGCGCAGCCAGGAATGCCGCTGCCGCAGAAAAAAATTTAGCCCTCGCCAGCAAATCGATGCAGGTAGCCGACAAAGCCTATGCCGAAGCCCGTCAGGCACTGGAAGCCAGGCAGAAGATAGCGGCTGAAAAAGAAGAGATTGCCAACAAGGCCAGAGCCGCACACGAGCTCGCCGTGCAGCAAAAAGCCGCCAGCGACGAGGCCCTGCGCGCCGCCCAGGAAGCGGGTGATCAGGCGCGTGCGGCCGCCGAGGCCGCCAGAATCGCCAAGATCAGGGCCACAGAAGAAGCCGCGGAAGCCAAACGCCTGGCTGCAGAGCAGGCCAGGCAGCGCGCGCTGGAAATCGCCGCCGCCAAACAGGCTGCCGCTGAAGCCAAGAGAAAAGCGGCCGAGGAAGCTGCTGCCCTGAAGCAAGCCCAGTTGGAAGCAAAGAGACTGGCCGCCGAGCAGGCTGCTGCAGCCAAAAAAGCCGCGGTGGAAGCCAAGCAGCAGGCCGCGGCAGAAGCCGCTGCGAAAAAGAAGGCTGAAGCCGAGGCGAAGAGACTTGCAGCCGAGCAGGCAGCCGCTGCCAAAAGGGCCGAGGCTGAAGCCAGAAAGCAGGCTGCTGCCGAAGCGGCTGCGAAGAAGAAGGCTGAAGCCGAAGCCAGGAGACAGGCAGCCCTCGAAGAAGCTGCGCGCAAAAAAGCCGAAGCAGAGGCGAAGAAACTTGCCGCCGAGCAGGCTGCCGCAGCGGAGAAGGCCGAGGCTGAAGCCCGCAAGAAAGCTGCAGAGGAAGCGGCTGCCTTGAAGAGGGCGGAAGCGGAGGCCAGAAAGCAGGCGGCCGCCGAAGAGGCAGCACGAAAGAAAGCAGAAGCCGAAGCACGCAAGAAGGCCGCTGAAGAAGCCGCTGCCTTGAAGAAAGCTGAAGCCGAGGCGAAGAAACTTGCCGCTGAACAGGCTGCCGCAGCGAAGAAGGCTGAGGCCGAGGCCAAAAAGCAGGCAGCGCTGGAAGAAGCTGCGCGCAGGAAGGCTGAAGCCGAAGCGCGCAAGCAGGCCGCTCAAGAAGCCACTGCGTTGAAGAAAGCTGAAGCTGAGGCGAAGAAACTTGCCGCAGAGCAGGCTGCCGCAGCGAAGAAGGCCGAGGCAGAAGCCAGGAAGCAGGCAGCGCTGGAAGAGGTCGCGCGCAAGCAGGCTGAAGCCGAAGCGCGCAAGAAAGCTGCTGAGGAAGCGGCTGCCTTGAAGAAGGCGGAGGCTGAAGCTCGCAAGCAGGCGGCCATGGAAGCGGCTGCGATCAAGAAGGCAGAAGCGGAGGAGCGCAAGATTGCCGCCCAGGAAGCAGCGGCCGCCCGCAAACTGGCGGCCGAGCAGGCGCGCCTGGCGGCTCAGGAACTGGCCGCCGCCAAAAAGGCGGAAGCAGAAGCACGCCGTGTTGCTGCAGCGCAAGCCAAGGCCATCGCCCAGGAAGAAGCCGCCGCGCGCAAGGCCGCCGCCGCCCTGAAAAAGGCCGAAGCGGAAGCGCGCAAGGCTGCCATGGCGCCGCCCGATCCGGTGTGGCCGTTTGAGGCGGCCAAGTAACAACAACCGCAGCGAGCTTGTTTAATCTGTCGTTCCCGCCCATGCGGGAACGACGATAATATGAATTTCCAGAAATGAATTGATGCGAAACCTGCCTCCCCCCGATACCGGCCTGCCCAGCCTGCTACGCAAGGTGCTCGCCATTGCACTGGCCGTCACCGTGCTCACCCTGGTGTTCATGTTCTCGCTGGTGCTGATCGCCGTGATCCTTCTGGCCGGCGCGATCGCCTGGGGCTACCTGCTGTGGAAAACGCGCCATCTGCGCAGGCAGATGCGCGCGGCCCATGCGCATGCACGCCACGCCACAACAGGCCGTGCCGAGCGGCATGCTGCCCATGCCGACGTCATCGAGGGCGAAGTGGTGCGCGTGTATCGCGCCGAGAAGACGGAATAGGTTGACCTTTTCTGCTGCTGGTATTTCCCTGCGGGCTGATTTCGCCCCGGCAGCGACGCACACCGCTTCTTCGAGTTCGTCCCGGCAAACTCCCGCCTTTGGCGCTATGCCGTTCAGCCCACCCAAATGGTATGATTCGACACTTGAATCCGCCGCGCCACGCGGCTTTCCATTTGAACCTTTGCAGTTGATTGGTGAACACATGAACAGCAGCGAAATCCGCCAGAAATTCCTCGATTATTTTGCTTCCAAGGGCCATGCCGTGGTGGCTTCCAGCTCGCTGGTGCCGCACGACGATCCCACCCTGCTGTTCACCAATGCCGGCATGAACCAGTTCAAGGACGTGTTCCTCGGTTTCGACAAGCGCCCCTATACCCGCGCCGCTTCCAGCCAGAAGTGCGTGCGCGCCGGCGGCAAGCACAACGACCTGGAAAACGTCGGTTACACCGCGCGCCACCACACCTTCTTCGAGATGCTGGGCAACTTCAGCTTTGGCGACTACTTCAAGCGCGATGCGATCAAGTTCGCCTGGGAATTCCTCACCGACGTGCTCAAGCTGCCCAAGGACAAGCTGTACGTCACCGTGTATGCCGAAGACGACGAGGCCTATGACATCTGGACCAAGGAAGTCGGCCTGGAAGCCAGCCGCGTGATCCGCATCGGCGACAACAAGGGCGCGCGCTACGCCTCTGACAACTTCTGGATGATGGGCGACACCGGCCCGTGCGGCCCCTGCACCGAGATCTTCTACGACCACGGCGCGGAAATCCCCGGCGGCCTGCCCGGCACACCGGAAGAAGACGGTGACCGCTACATCGAGATCTGGAACAACGTGTTCATGCAGTTCAACCGCGACGAAGCGGGCGTGATGCATCCGCTGCCCAAGCCTAGCGTGGACACCGGCATGGGGCTGGAGCGTATCTCCGCCGTGCTGCAGCATGTGCATTCCAATTACGAGATCGACTTGTTCCAGGCGCTGATCAAGGGCGCCGCGCGCGAGACCTCCAGTGCCGACATGAACTCGCCCTCGCTCAAGGTGCTGGCCGACCACATCCGCGCCTGTTCCTTCCTGCTCGCCGATGGCGTGATTCCCGGCAACGAAGGGCGCGGCTACGTGCTGCGCCGCATCATCCGCCGCGCCATCCGCCACGGTTACAAGCTGGGCGCACGCGGGCCGTTCTTCCACAAGATGGTGCCGGACCTGGTGGCGCAAATGGGCAAGGCCTACCCCGACCTGGCCGCCGCACAGGCTCGCGTGATGGACATCCTGAGGCAGGAAGAAGAGCGCTTCTTCGCCACCATCGAGCACGGCATGGCGATTCTGGAAGCCGAGCTGGCCGAGATGACGAAGAGCGGCAACACCGTGTTCAATGGCGAGACCGCCTTCAAATTGCACGACACTTTCGGCTTCCCGCTCGACCTTACCGCCGACATCTGCCGCGAGCGCAACATGACCGTGGACGATGCCGCCTTCACCGCCGCCATGGCGCGGCAGAAGGAGCAGGCGCGCGCTGCCGGCAAATTCAAGATGGCGGCCAACCTGGAATACGCCGGCCCCAACACCACCTTCCACGGCTATGACACGCTGGAGCACAAGGGCAACATCCTCGCCCTGTACAAGGATGGCGTGCCGGTGAACGAGCTGAATGAAGGCGACATGGGCGTGGTGGTGCTGGACGATACCCCGTTCTATGCCGAATCCGGCGGCCAAGTGGGCGACCGCGGCGAGCTGCGCAGCGTGCACGGCATCTTCGCGGTGGAAGACACGCAGAAGATTCAGGCTGCCGTGTTCGGCCACCACGGCGTGGTGAAGACCGGCAAGGTTACCGTGGGCAACAACGTTACCGCGAAGGTGGACCTGGCCGCGCGCAGCCGCACCATGCGCAACCACAGTGCCACCCACCTGATGCACAAGGCCCTGCGCGAAGTGCTGGGCGCCCACGTGCAGCAGAAGGGCTCGCAGGTTGACCCTGACAAGACCCGTTTCGACTTTGCCCACACCCAGCCGATGAGCGATGCCGAAATACGCAAGGTGGAAGCCATCGTCAACGCCGAGATCCTCGCCAACGCCGCCACCCGCTCGCGCGTGATGCCGATCGACGAAGCGCAGAAGACCGGCGCGATGATGCTGTTCGGCGAGAAGTATGGCGACGAGGTGCGCGTGCTCGACATCGGTTCGTCCATCGAGCTGTGCGGCGGCACCCATGTGTCACGCACCGGTGACATCGGCCTGTTCAAGATCGTGGCCGAGAGTGGCGTGGCTGCGGGTGTACGCCGCGTCGAGGCGGTCACCGGCGAAGGCGCGCTGGCGCTGATCCAGCAGCAGGAAGACCTGCTGCAACAAGTGGCCAGCACAGTGAAGGCGCAGCCGCAGGAAGCCGCCGTGCGCATCGCCCAGATCATCGACAACGTGAAAGCGCTGGAGAAGGAACTGGCCGCACTGAAATCCAAACTGGCCTCCTCGCAGGGAGACGAGCTGGCCAACCAGGCGCAGGACATCAACGGCGTGAAGGTGCTGGCTGCCCAGCTGGAAGGCGCCGACGCCGCCACCCTGCGCGAAACCATGGATAAGCTGAAGGACAAGCTGAAGACAGCGGCCATCGTGCTGGCGGCCGTTGCTGACGGCAAGGTCAGCCTGATCGCCGGCGTGACACAGGATGCCACCGGCAAGGTGAAGGCGGGCGAACTGGTCAACTTCGTTGCCCAGCAGGTGGGTGGCAAGGGCGGTGGCCGCCCGGACATGGCGCAGGCGGGTGGTACCCAGCCGGAAAACCTGGCCAAGGCGTTGGCGGGTGTCGCGGAGTGGGTGAAAGCCAAGCTGTAACAAGTCGACTAGAAAAAACAAAAGGCATCCTGGTTGCAGGATGCCTTTTGTTCTTTATGGGGCTGAAACTGTGCAACGGGGTTACCAACCTCAAGGTTCCGCCTGATTGCGCGCATGCAGAGTAACCTCCAATGCAGGAAACAGCTCTCGTTCCTCAAAGCGTACATGCTCCTTCAGCAGCTGCCCGAACTCCTTGAGCGATTCTGCATTGCTCTGGCGCAAACCATCCAGCAAATCGCGCAGTTGTCGATGTTCCAGTAAGGTGCGCTGCGCCAGTGGTTGAGTTTCAGTGGTCTGCAGCAGGGGAAGCAGTGTTTGTTCCTCGGTATTGAAATGCGCATCCAGCTCGTTGGCGTATAACTGCAGCCCACGTTGGCAGGCCTGGTCGATCAAGGTGGTATCACCGGACTCGGCGGCGCGTTGGCAGGCATTGGCCAGCGACAGCGCAGTGTGATGTTCGCGCGACAGTGGTTGCAGTAAGGGGCTGCGTTTCATGCTGTCTTCATGCGTGGGTCATGATGAAGACTTGCGGGTCGTCACGATGATCAAGCAGGATGCTGCGCACCCGTTCTTGCCACAGATGTCTGAACTCGGCGAACTCCGCGGAGGTGGCTGTATTGGCGATACAGCGTGCCATAAGATCGGGCAGGCTGGGCGACGCGGGGACGCGTTGCAGATTTACGGTGAGCTGCACCGCCTGGTTGGTATCGAGCCGGGTGAAACGCATGGCATCTTGCATCCCTGCCGAGAAAAACAGGCGTTCCCGCCTGTCGTAACGTCCGCCTATCCCCTTGAAGCCATTGTCGGCCATGGCGCCTGTGAGCATGCTCACGACGTTCGCAATTACTCCGGTAACGCCGCTTGCGCTGTCCTGGTTGAATTCAACCCGAATATCGCCACGCACCGGGGTGGCATCAGGATAGAGAAAGGCCATCGCTTTGCAGGTAGCCCAATAGGCTGAGGCGACGGTTGGGCAGGAATGCCCTGCCAATCGTACGGCATCGAAATAGGAGTACTCCAAAATTCCGTCTTCTGCTGCGCCGAGAAATTCAGCCAGGGGATCATACAAACTGATTCTGGGTATTTCATCAAAGAACGCCGGATGCTTCATATTCCAATCTCCTTCTTGCCGGGAAATCATGGAGTCACATCGTGTATTTTGCTTCTTCATTGGGCCATCCAGCATGGCCCCAGGGCGGGAAACTACGCTGGATGCCGCGCGGCGAGCAGCGCGCCTGTTTCGTCAGAACGGCAGCTGCAGCGCCGGGTTCGCCTGCAGCAGCACCCTGCGGAAATCATCCTGAATACGCTTCAGCGCCGCGGCATTGTCTGCCTCGAAACGCAGCACGATCACCGGGGTGGTGTTGGAGGCACGCATCAGGCCGAAGCCGTCGGCATATTCCACGCGCAGGCCGTCGATGGTGATGACTTCCCTGGCATCGGTGAACTGGGCTTCACGACCCAGGCGCGCGATCAGTGCGTGGTTCTCGCCTTCCTGCAGCTTGATGTGCAATTCAGGCGTGCTCACCGCATCGGGCAGCGCGTTCAGGGTGGCGCTGGGGTTCTGCTCCTTGCTCAGGATTTCCAGCAGGCGGGCGCCGGTGTAGAGGCCGTCGTCGAAGCCGTACCAGCGCTCCTTGAAGAACACGTGGCCGCTCATCTCGCCGGCAAGCAATGCCCCGGTTTCCTTCATCTTGGCCTTCACCAGCGAGTGGCCGGTCTTCCACAGGGTGGGCTTGCCGCCGTGTGAGCGTATCCAGCTGAACAGATTGCGGGTGGACTTCACGTCGAAGATGATTTCCGCGCCGGGGTTGCGTGACAGCACGTCGGCGGCAAACAGCATCAGCTGGCGGTCCGGGTAGATGATCTTGCCATCCTTGGTGACCACGCCCAGGCGGTCGCCATCGCCGTCGAAGGCGAGGCCAAGCTCGCTGTCGTTGTCCTTGAGTGCCTTGATCAGGTCTTCCAGGTTGTGCGGGTCGGAAGGGTCGGGATGGTGGTTGGGGAAGTGGCCGTCCACTTCACAGAACATTTCCGTCACTTCGCAGCCGAGGCCGCGATACAGCTTGGCGGCAAAGTCGCCGGCCACGCCGTTGCCGCAATCCACGGTGATCTTCATGGGGCGGGCCAGTTTGATGTGAGACACGATCCTGGCGAGATATTCCGGCGCGATGTCGTATTGCGAGTAGCTGCCGCTGCCGTGGCTGAGGTTGCCGGTCTCGATGCGGTTGCGCAGGCTCTGGATGGTTTCGCCGGACAGGGTTTCGCCGGCCAGCACCATCTTGAGGCCGTTGTAGTCGGGCGGGTTGTGGCTGCCGGTGATCATCACCGCGCAGTTGGTGTTGAGCTGGAAAGCGGCGAAGTAGGTCATCGGCGTGGCCACCATGCCGACGTCGATGACGTTGATGCCGCTCTTCTGGATGCCGCGTGCCAGCGCCTGGGCGAACTCGGGGCCGGACAGGCGGCCATCGCGGCCGATGGCTATGCTGGTCTGCTTGCGCGCGACGGCTTCGGAGCCGATGGCGTGGCCGATGGCTTCGACGATGTCGGCGGTGAGAGTCTTGCCGACGATGCCGCGAATGTCATAGGCCTTGAAGATTTCCTTGGGGATCTGGGTCATGAACGTTCGAACCGTGAGTGTGCGCTGGCCGTGCAGGCTCAGTCGGGTGTGGAAGGGATCTGTTGTGCCACCAGTGGCGGGGTCATCTGTTTCATGCAGTTGAAGTGACCGAGCGGACATTCGCGCTTGAAGCAGGGGCTGCACGGCAGGTCGAGCTTGAGCACGTGCGCATGTTCGGAAAGCGGTGGCGTGAAGCCGGGGCTGCTGGAGCCGTACAGCGCGAGCATGGGGCGGTCAAGCGCGGCGGCGACGTGCATCAGGCCCGAATCGTTGCTCACCACCAGCGCAGCACAGGAGATCAGCGCGATGGCTTCAGAGAGATCCGTGCTGCCGCACAGGTTGCGCACGCTGGCATTGCCCAGCGCCACGATCTTGTCGCCGATTTCCTGGTCCTTGGGCGAGCCGACGATCCACACGTTGTAGCCGCGGCTTTGCAGGTTCTGCGCCAGTTCGGCAAAGTAGGGGAAGGGCCAGCGCTTGGCAGGGCCGTATTCGGCACCGGGGCAGAACACGGCGACAGGCTTGTCGAGCGACAGGCCGAATTTCTCCATCACCTGCTGGCGGCGTTCGGCGCTTACCTGCAGCCGGGGCGACGGCACCGGGCGCGGCAGCGGGTCGCGCGGCGCTTCGGCAAGTGCGGCGAAGCGCTCCACCATCAGCGGCAATGCGCGCTTGTCCAGCTTGCGTGCATCGTTGATCAGGCCGTAGCGCATCTCGCCGACGAAGCCGGTGCGCTGCGGGATGTTGGCGAAGTAAGGTACCAAGGCCGACTTGAACGAATTGGGCAGCACGATGGCCTTGTCGTACCGCTTCTCGCGCAGCTCCTTGCCCAGGCGGCGGCGCGCGCCCAGCTGCAGCGCACCGTGCGGGAAAGGGTTGATGATGACGTCGTGCACCTCGGGCATGACACGCAGCAGGGCCTCGGTCCAGGGCGGCGCGAGGACGTCCAGCTCGCAAGTCGGGTAGCGCTCGCGCAGGCGGCGCAACATGGGCTGGATCAGCATGGTGTCGCCCACCCAGCTGGGAGCCACGACGAGGATCTTCTGGATGGACATGAGTGGCGGTACGCCTAGTGGTGGCCGGGCTGCATTGGGCCGGTGTAACGATACAGGGTGCTGCAGTACGGGCAACGCACCACACCCAGTTTTTCTACGGCCAGCGCTACGCGCGGATGGCCGTTCCACACGGTCTGTTCCTCGCGTGGGCAGTATAGCGGCAAATCTGCCGCGGAGATCTCGATGGCCTGGTTGGCTGTAACATTGGTGCTCATTCGCTTTTCCTCGTCTCAGACGTGCGCCAGCCAGTGGGCATATTTCGGGTTCTTGCCGGCTACGATGTCGAAGAAAGTCGATTGCAGCTTGGCCGTGATCGGGCCACGGCTGCCGGAGCCGATCACGCGGTTGTCCAGCTCGCGGATGGGGGTGACTTCTGCCGCAGTGCCGGTGAAGAAGGCCTCTTCGGCGCAATACACTTCATCGCGCGTTATGCGCTTCTCAATCAGCTCCAGGCCCATGTCCTTGGCCAGGGTGATGATGGAGTCGCGCGTGATGCCTTCCAGGCAGGAAGTCAGGTCGGGCGTGTACAGCTTGCCCTTCTTCACGATGAAGATGTTCTCGCCGGCGCCTTCGGCCACGTAGCCGTCCACGTCCAGCAGCAGCGCTTCGTCATAGCCGTCATGCGCCACTTCCTGGTGTGCCAGGATGGAGTTGGTGTAGGTGCCCACGGATTTGGCGCGGCACATGTTGATGTTGACGTGATGGCGGGTGAAGCTCGAAGTCTTGACGCGGATGCCCTTGGCCATGCCTTCTTCGCCCAGGTAGGCGCCCCAGGGCCAGGCTGCGATGGCAACGTGGGTGCTGATGGCGGTGGCGGCGATGCCCATGGCCTCGGAGCCGTAGAACGCGATCGGGCGGATGTAGCAGGATTCCAGCTTGTTGGCGCGTACGACTTCCTTCTGCGCTTCCAGCACGGTTTCCTTGTCGTAAGGCATCTTCATCTTGAAGATGTAGGCCGAGTTGAAGAAACGCTCGGTGTGCTCCTGCAGACGGAAGATGGCGGTGCCCTGGGTGGTCTTGTATGCGCGCACGCCCTCGAACACGCCCATGCCGTAGTGCAGGGTGTGGGTCAGCACGTGGGTGGTGGCATCGCGCCAGGGGACTAGTTTGCCGTCATACCAGATAAAACCGTCGCGGTCGGCCATGGACATAATGGGATTTCCTCAAGAAAGAATGTTGCGAAAGGTGCAATTCTAGCTTTTTCCGCGGCTTTGTTGAAGTCGGGATGAATGCCGGGTGCTGAATCGTTGCGGGGGAGGGCTGCACATGCAGGTTGTGCAGCCTGATTGCGGAAGGTGCCCGTGATGCAAGTGATGTAATGGTTCCGGCCGCCGCTGCGCGGCTTAACATGTGCCTGCACATGTTAGCCTTCACCGCTACATCACAGGTCGATTTAGCCAAACCAGCCTGTGATGTAATGGTTTCGGCCGCGCTACGCGGCTTAACATGCGCAGGCGCATGTTAGCCTCCACCGCTATATTACCGGCAGGTTTAGCCAAACCTGCCGGTAATATAGTCTTCAGTCTCTTTGCGTTTGGGGTTGGTGAAGACGTTGCTGGTGTCGCCGAATTCGATCAGGTCACCCAGGTACATGTAGGCGGTGAAGTCGGAGACGCGCGCGGCCTGTTGCATGTTGTGGGTCACGATGACGATGGTGAAGTCCTTCTTCAGCTCGTCGATCAGCTTCTCGATATGGGCGGTGGAAATCGGGTCCAGCGCCGAGGTGGGCTCGTCCAGCAGCAGCACCTGCGGTTTGACCGCGATGGCGCGCGCGATGCACAGGCGTTGCTGCTGGCCGCCGGAAAGGCCGGTGCCGCTCTGCTTCAACTTGTCCTTCACTTCGTTCCACAGTGCAGCCTTTTTCAGCGCCCACTCCACGCGCTCGTCCATGTCGTGGCGGCTGAGATTCTCGTACAGCTTCACACCGAAAGCGATGTTGTCGTAGATGGACATCGGGAACGGCGTGGGCTTCTGGAACACCATGCCGACCCGCGCGCGCAGCAGCGCCACGTCCTGTTTCGAGGTGAGCAGGTCCTCGCCGTCGAGCAGGATCTCGCCTTCGGCGCGCTGCTCGGGATACAGCTCGTACATGCGGTTGAAGGTGCGCAGCAGGGTGGACTTGCCGCAGCCCGAGGGACCGATGAAGGCGGTGACCTTTTTTTCCGGGATGTCCAGGTTGATTCCCTTGAGGGCGTGG
>DATDDN010000036.1:0-10457 GCA_036523795.1 Gallionellaceae bacterium
CTCCTTGCGCAACAGCGGCACCTCGGCGGGCTGCGGCTCCTTCACCTTGATCACCAGATCGCAGGCATACACCTCCTGCGGCGAGGCCACGATCTCCGCACCGGCAGCACGATACTGCGCATCGTGAAAGCCGATGGCATCGCCGGCCCGCGTTTCCACGCAAACCTGGTGTCCCGCCTCGCACAAGGTGCGTGCGCCGGCCGGCGTCAGGCCGACGCGGAATTCATGATCCTTGATTTCCCGGGGTACACCGATACGCATGCTTGCTCCTTGGTGAAAAACAGTTCTATCCGCAGATTACACAGATTAAGCAGATTATGAAAACACGAACCGATCAGTTTTTGTAGGTCGGGTTAGCGAAGCGTAACCCGACATTGTTATCGAATAATTCTTATTTTTGGCTGTCGGGTTACGCCCTGCGGGCTAACCCGACCTACGGCGGTTAACGAAATATGTAGGTCGGGTTAACGCAGTGTAACCCGACATTTTTCATTATATTCATTCATGTCCGACGTCACCCAGGTTCGATTCTGCCAATGCCCAGTCGGCCGGATAAATGCCCGCTTCAACGTAACGCTGAAAACTGGAATACGGCCATTCTATCGCCGATGCCACATGTCCATGCTTTACCGGGTTGTAATGGATGTACTCAACATGGCGTGAGTAGTCCATTTCGTCACGGAGCATATGTTCCCAATAGCGATGCTGCCACACTGCCTGCTCAGATTTTTCGATACGTGCGGGGCTGGCTGCCGTGCGCAAGGTTGGATCACAGTGTTTGGTGAAGTGGGTTTTGAGGAGCCGCCAGCGCGTGGAGAAATCCGCATCGTCTGGTGGCAGTGTCCAGATGCAGTGCAGATGATCGGGCAGGATGACGATGGCATTGATCTGGAAGGGGCGCGCTTCCTGCACATTGCGAAACGCAGCGCGCAAAGTCGCTATTGTTGCGGGCGAAACAAGGATGGGGCGCCGCTGCTCTGTCACTACCGTAAAGAAATAGCTGGCTCCGGGAACAAAGGCACGGCGATATTGCATATCGCTGCCTCCATAGACCGTGTAGGCCGGGTTAGCCTGCAAGGCGTAACCCGACGGGATTGCAGTGCAAATGCCAAGGTTCTTGTCGGGTTACGCTACGCTAACCCGACCTACAAGTTGCGTGCCTGCTCACTCGTCAAGAGCGCCATTATCCGCGGATTATCTCGAAGAGGGCCTTCTAATCTGCGTGCCCAGAGGGCACAAGAACCTCTGCGAGTCGTAGGTCGGGTAAGCCTGCAAGGCGTAACCCGACGGGATTGCAGTGTAGTGCCAAGGTTAGTGTCGGGTTACGCTGCGCTAACCCGACCTACATGCTACGTGCCTGCCGGATCGCTTCGGCGCATTCCGCAATCAGCGCAGGTCCGCGATAGATCAGGCCGCTGTACACCTGCACCAGCGTGGCGCCGGCCTGGATCTTCTCTACCGCATCATCGCCCCTGAGGATGCCGCCCACGCCGATGATGGGCAGTGCGCCCTGCAGTTCGGCCGCCAGCTGACGGATCACGGTGGTGGATTTGTCGCGCACGGGGGCGCCGGAGAGGCCGCCGGTTTCCGCATGCTGCGGCAGGTGCTCGACGCCTGCGCGCGATAGCGTGGTGTTGGTGGCGATCACGCCGTCGATGCGGTGGCGCATCAGCAGCGCGGCGATCTGCCTGATCTGGTCGCCGTCCAGGTCGGGGGCAATCTTGAGCGCGAGCGGCACGTATCTGCCATGCTGGTCGGCCAGGCTTTCCTGCTTGCTCTTGAGCTGCGACAGCAGTGCGTCGAGTTCGTCGCCGCCCTGCAGCTGGCGGAGGTTCTTGGTGTTGGGCGAAGAGATGTTGATCGCAACGTAGCTGGCGTGCGGGTATACCTTGCGCAGGCCGACGAGGTAATCTTCCGCGGCGCGATCGATGGGCGTGTCGAAATTCTTGCCGATGTTGATGCCGAGCACGCCCTTGAATTTCGCGCGCTGCACGTTGGCCAGCAGCACATCCACGCCGAGGTTGTTGAAGCCCATGCGGTTGATGATGCCCTGCGCTGCGGGCAGGCGGAACAGGCGCGGTTGCGGGTTGCCCGGCTGCGGGCGCGGCGTGACGGTGCCGATTTCGACGAAGCCGAAACCCAGCGCACCCAGCGCGTTGATGTATTCGCCGTTCTTGTCCAGCCCCGCGGCCAGGCCGACCGGATTGGGAAAGGTGATGCCCATGGCCGTGCGCGGGTCAGCCTGCGGGGGCGTGCTGATCAGGCCGGAGAGGCCAAGGCGGTATGCCGCCTGCAGCCCGGCCAGGGTGACGTGGTGCGCGGTTTCGGGTTCGAGCGTGAAGAGGGCGGGGCGCAGGAGCGAGTACATGACGGAAGCTTAATCTTTCTTGGTGACGACAGAAACGGGGAACGGCTTTTTCGACTGGAAAACCTGCATCATCGTCTTGCCGCGCCAGCGTTCGGCGATGATGTCGCCCAGCTGCAGGCACAGCAGGCCATAGCAGGCCATGGCCAGCGCGCGCAGCAGCAACGCGTGCCGGATGAAGAGGGCGCCGCCGGTAAGTCTGTAGACGGCGAGGGCAAGCGTGCACACCAAGATGCCGGCCAAGCTTCCCAGCAGGATGCGGCTCCAGTCGCCCTGCTTCACACCGGAAAATACCGTGCTCTCGTGCCACAGTAGCTGCAGGGCGACGAGCAGCAGCAAGGGCGCCAGCCACAGCAGCCAGAACATGGTGGTCGGCCACACCGCGCCGCTGAGCAGGCCGATGATCGCGAACAGCAGCAATATGGCCGCGCTCTGCTCCGCAGCGGGCACTGGCAGCGCGGGCATGCGTGCAAGGCGGCGCGACAAACCGGCAAAGCCGGCCAGCCACAGTCGGGCAATCAGCACGGCAGGCAGCAGAATGGCGCCGAGCGCTGCTGCCAGCCACACCATCTCGGCCAGACTGAGCACCGGGCTGATCCAGCTGGAGACAAACAGGTTGAGCCAGGCCAGCAACAAGGCGCTCAGTGCGCCGCTGGCGGCACACCACAGCAGATACGCGCGCTGTTTGCGCAGCAGGCTTGAGCCGGTGCGCCGGAAGGTGTGCGCATCCAGCAGCAGGGCGAGCACGGCTGCGGCCAGCACGGCGAACAGCAGTGGGAGCAGCACGTCGCCGCTGATCATGGCAGCGCGCGGCCACTCGTAGTCTGCCAGCAGCAGGCTCAGCGGCGGCAACAGCAGCAGTGCTGCCGCAAACAGGGCGAGGCGGAGGAACATGCTGGCGGTCGGGTTGTGCATTGGGTGTGAAAAACGGGGATGGCGGGGCAGGCGTGTATTGTAGCTCGCCTCGCCGGGGCTGACATCAGGCGGCGGCCCCATTCACTCCATCGCAGTGTGGACTTCCGTGGGGCTGGGCTGTCTGGCCGGATTGCGCAGCAGCAGGATCAGCGGCACCGCGCACAGGGTGACCCACATCATCAGGCGGAAATCCTGCAGGTAGGCCAGCGTTGCCGCCTGCCGCGTGACTTCGCCGTTGAGCGCGATCAGCCCCTGTTCGTTGCCGAGGCTGTACACGCCGGCTTCGACCGCCTGCCGCAACGGCAGGCTGAAGGGCGTGAGGTAATCGGCAAATGCGGCGTGGTTGGCCTGCGTATTCTGCGCCAGCTTGGTGATCACCACGGAGATGCCGATGCTGCTGCCGATGTTGCGCATCAGGCTGAACAACGAGGTGCCCTCGTCGCGGTAGTGCCTGGCCAGGGTCGAGAAGGAAATGGTGGTCAGGGGGACGTAGATGAAGCCCAGGCCCAGGCCCTGCATTATTCCGTTGCGTACGATAGCCCAGCCGGTGATGTCGGTATTGAAGGTCGTCATCTCCCACAGGGAGAGTACAGTCAGGGCCAGCCCGAAGAGAATGAGATGGCGCGGGTCGAACCTGCTGGCGAGCTTGCCGACCATGAACATGGCCAGCATGGTGCCGATGCCGCGCGGCGCAAGCAGATAGCCGACGTCGATGACCGGGTATCCCATCAGGCTCTGCAGGAACGGCGGCAGCAGCGCCATGCTGGCGAGCAGGATGATGCCGATGATGAAGATTGCGACGAGTCCAAGGCTGAAGTTGAGATCCTTGAACAATTCGGGTTCGATGAACGGCTTGCTGTCGGTGAAGATGTGCGCGATGAACAGGTACATGCTCAGTCCCGCGATGACTGCCTCGGTCACCACTTCGCGGCTGGCAAACCAGTCCAGCGATTCGCCCCGGTCCAGCATCATCTGCAGGGCGCCTATCGCCAGCGCCAGATAGGCGAAACCCTGCAGGTCGAAGCGGCGCGAGCGGTTGATTTCGGTTTCGCGCAGGTAGTTCTTCAGGCCAAACCAGGCCAGCACGCCCAGCGGCAGGTTGATGTAAAACACCCAGCGCCAGCTGTAATGCTCGGTCAGCCAGCCGCCCAGCATGGGGCCGGCAATCGGCCCGACCATGACGCCCACCCCCCACAGCGCCATGGCGGAGCCGTGCTTTTCCTTCGGATAGCTGTCGAGCAGCACCGATTGCGACAAGGGCACCAGGGCGGCGCCGAACACGCCCTGCAGCAGGCGAAATACCACGATCTGGGTGAGGTCCTGTGCCGCGCCGCACAGCATGGACGCAATGGTGAAGCCGATCACCGACCAGATGAAGATGCGCTTGCGCCCGAAGCGCGCGGTGAGAAAGCCGGTCAGCGGCATGAAGATGGCCGCGGCCACGATATAGGACGTCAGCACCCAGGAGATCTGGTCCTGGGTCGCGCTCATCGAGCCCTGCATGTGCGGCAGCGCGACGTTGGCGATGGTGGTGTCGAGCGCCTGCATGATGGTGGCTAGCATCACCGACAGCGTGATGAGGCCGAGGTGTGGGACAGCCTCCTGTGCCGCGGCTTGCGCGTGTTTGCTCATGATTACAGCGTCATGCCGAGCAGGCGGCGCTTGTGCCCGGTATCGATCTCCACCCAGGAGCTCAGTCCGGCGCGCAAGTCGGGAAGGGCTTTGGCATTCTCCAGGCGGATGCGCACCGACACGCGCTGCGCGATCTTGACCCAGTTGCCGGTCGCGTTCTGCGCCGGGATGACCGAGAACTCCGAGCCGGTCGCCGGGGCAACGCTCTCGACCGATCCCTGCAGCTTGGCATCCGGATAGGTGTCCACGCTGATGCTTACCGCCTGTCCGGGGTGCACATAGGTGAGGTCGGCCTCGGTAAAGTTGGCTTCGATCCAGACATCATCGGCGACCAGCAGCATCGCTGTACTGCCAGTGGCCACGAACTGGCCGACCTTGGGCGGCTTGCTTACCTTGCCGGCCATGGACGCGCGCACTTCCGTGTTGGACAGGTCCAGCTTGGCCTGCTCGAGTTCTGCCAGTGCCGCCAGATAGCCCGGGTGACGTTCGACCGGCGTGTCGGGATTGCCGCCCAGCTCTGCGCCTATGCGCCGCATGTCCTGATCCAGCATGGCGATCTGCTGCCGGCTCACCTCGGCGGTGTGCTTCGCGTCATCCAGCCTGGAGGCCGAGATGAAGTTCTTTTCCGCCAGGTTGGTCTGGCGCTGCAGCTCCTTCATGGAGAAGTCGTAGTTGCTGCGTGCCATGCTGACTTCGGCCTGCTTTGCGCGGTAGCTGGCCTTGAGTGCCGCCAGATCTGTGCGCACCTGTGCCAGTTTCGCTTCAGCCTTTTCAACCGCGATGCGGAACGGCGCGGGGTCAAGCACAAACAGCACTTGTCCGGCGGTCACCGCTTGGTTCTCCTGCACCATGACTTCCTTTACGGTGGCGGATACCGACGAACTGACGGGGACCTTCTGCGCCTTGATATAGGCATTTTCGGTTTCCACAAAGCGGCCGCCGTGAAGATAGACGGCCAGGCTGACAATCCCGGCCAGCAGCGGGACTGCCACCAGCAACAGCATGCGTTTCTTCTGCTGCAGCGGGGTACGCGCAGCTGCCGCCTGGCTGGCTTCATCGGGATGGTGGGATCTGGTCATGAGAGTGCTCCTGGAATGGGTGGCGGGCGCGCTCAGCGCGCCGAGAGGTTGTTGTACACAGCGCGCAGGCTGGACATGAGCTGGGCGGATTGTTCCTTGTCGAGGCCGCGCAGCATGTCGGCCTGGATGGCGGCAACGATCTTTTTGGTCGCAGCCAGGTGAGGCGTTGCCGCCTCAGTCAGGAAAAGCTGGTAGGCGCGCCGGTCGGTCGGGTCGGGCCGGCGTTCGACCAGGCCGCTTTCCGCCAGCTGGTCGATCAAATGCACCAGGGCGATCGGCTGCACTTCCAGCAGCTCTGCCAGCTCGACCTGGCGCAGGCCTTCGCGGCGCGAGATGTGCCCAAGCACGCGCGCCTGCATGAAGGTCAGCTCGCTGCCCTCCATGTGCTGCTGGATCTTGCGCCGCAGCAGGCGTGATATGTCTGACAACAGCAATCCCAGGCTTTCCGAACTCATCACGTACTCCATATAGTATGTATTTAATATTATATTCAAACCATACGCATTGAGCAAGCCGCGTTTCCCGGGCCGGTATGGGCCAGGATGGAAAGCTCTCGGGGGCTGTCAGCGCGAGGGGCGGCATGCTGCCAGGCGCTGCCGGAAGCCAGAGCGTGAACGGGTCAGAAATGATGGGGCGGGCGGCTGCGTCGCAGCTTGCCCCGTTCCGGGCCTGCGGCCGGGAACGAGGTCAATCCTTGATCTGATCGTCCGTGATCACCACCCAGCGGTCGTGCAGCAGACCCTGCAGCGGGCGGAAGTTGGATTTGTAGGCCATCTTGGGGCTCTGCTTGATCCAGTAGCCGAGGTAGAGGTAGGGCAGATTGAGGCTGCGGCAGAGCTCGATCTGCCACAGGATGTTGTAGGTGCCGAAGCCCGCCTGCGGCAGGTCGGGCTCATAGAAGGTATAGACGGATGAGAGGCCGTCATCGAGCACGTCGATGATACTGACCATGCGCAGCATGTCGTTCTCGCGAAACTCCACCAGCATCGAGTCCACATGGCTCTGCAGCAGGAATTTGCTGTACTGCTCGTGGCTGTCGTTGTCCATGCCGCCATCGCGGTGGCGGGCGCCCTGGTAACGCTGGTACAGCTCGAAATATTCTGCCTTGTCTTCCAGTCCGTGCAGGGTGGCGTTGAGCCCGCAGTTCTTCTTCCAGTTGCGGCGCTGGCTGCGGTTGGCGGTGAAGGCGTCGACTTCAAGGCGCGCCGGCGTGCAGGCGTGGCAGTTGTCGCAGCGCGGCCGGTAGGTGTAGGTGCCGCTGCGGCGGAAGCCGTGGCGCACCAGCTCGGAGTATTGCGGTTTGGAAATCAGGAAGCTGGGGATGGCGACCTGGGAGCGTGCTTCGCGGTCATCCAGGTAGCTGCACGGGTAGGGCGCAGTCAGGTAAAACTGCAGGGCCGACAGGGGCAAGTCACGCAATGAGGTCATGATCGAAACGCCATGGGGATGCGATGTCCGGATAGTTTATCAATTCCTGCAGGCGAGCGAGAAATTCCGTGCGCGGAATCTCGCGCGCGCCCAGCGAGGCGAGGTGGGAGGTGTTCATCTGGCAGTCGATCATGCCGACCTGCCAGCGCACCAGTTGCGCGCACAGGTGGGCCATGGCGATCTTGGAGGCGTCGGTCCTGCGGCTGAACATCGACTCGCCATAGAACATGCGGCCAATGCACACGCCATACAGCCCGCCCACCAGCTCGCCATCCATCCAGGTTTCCACCGAGTGCGCGCGGCCCATGCGGTGTAGACCGACATAACCCGCGATGATTCCTTCCTGGATCCAGGTGCCGTCCTGGCCATCGCGCGGCGCCGCGCAGGCGCGCATCACCTGCTCGAACGCGGTGTCGGTGCGCACCTCGTAATGGCCGCGGCGCAGCGTCTTGCGCAGCGAGTGCGAGAGCTTGAACTCCTGCGGGAACAGCACCATGCGCGGGTCCGGGCTCCACCACAGGATGGGGTCGCCGTCGCTGAACCACGGGAAGATGCCGTGGCGATACGCATCGAGCAGGCGCTCGGGCGACAGGTCGGCGCCTGCCGCGAGCAGCCCGTTGGGCTGGCGCATGGCCAGCTCGACCGGGGGGAATGCGCTATTGCGTTGCAGGAATGGAATCATGTTTTCAGGGCGGCAGTATGCGCAAATCTGGTGGTGATCTGGCCAAATATATAAGCAATTAGGCAGTTTGGCATATGGTAAGCCGGAAAATTTTGTGGTTATATTACAAATGGATAATTAAATCAGCGGACGGAGTGGTGCATGTTGCGATTGTTTGGCAGTGGTTCGGATCACCCGTTGGCGACAGTCAAGTCTGCCCAGGAGTTGCTGGAGGGCTTGCCCAAGAATGATGCGGTCGAAGTACTGAACGAAATCGCGCACTGGATCGAGGCCCTGTTCGATCCGGCCAACGAGTTTCGCCTGGATCACCAGTTGACCATGCTGCGCCTGCTGGACGAAGCGGCGCATCCCTACCTGCGCCGCGTCACCCACAGCTATTTTGCGGTGCTGCCTCCAGCCGCCTTCCAGGAGAACCGCCTGTGGGGGGCGATGTCCACCTATTACGCCTATTGCGAACTGGGCTACGCGCATTTGCTGGCCGGCGTGCGTGGCGGCGACAAGGGCAGCTCTGCGCTGAAGCCCTCGCTGCCGCTGATTTGCGCGCGCGGCATCTACGCGGTTGGCGGCATGCTGGAGTGTGCGGCAGTGCGCTATCTGCCGATCGAGCCGCAACTGTGGAAACATCTCGCCGGATTTTACGGCCTGGCCGAAGAGGTGGAGTGCCAGGATGAAGTGCAGGTGATCTATTCCGGTTCCGGCGGCCAGACCACCGTCAATCGCCAGTTTGCGACGGTGCTGATGTGGCACGCCGCCAGCGTCGGCGCGTTCCGCCCGCGCGATCTGCACATCGCCCGGCGCCTGGTCATGTACCTGAGCAAGTCGTTCACCGTGTCCAGCCATAGCAGCGGCGGCATGTTCTGCTTCGACCTGGCGCGTCCCGAATCTCCCGTGCGGGCGAAGGAGGAAGGATCCATGTATCCGGACAGCGTGCGCTTTGTCGGTGCGGGCACCGCGCCCGCGTTGTTCGACGAACTGTTCAAGACCCTGGTCAAGAACCTGGTGCCCGACGAGCTGTACCTGGGGGTGCCGTACAGCAGCGAGATGGTGGGCGAAGTGGCGCGGCGCCTGGCGCAGAGCTACCAGTCGAAGCTGCCGGTACGGCGCAGCCAGCGGCGCAAGATCAGGGTGAGCATGAACGTCGCAAGCGGCTTCCTGCGCATGGTGGATTACACCGCGGTGGACCTGTATCTCGACAAGGAACCGTGCGAGATGTGGGAGGTGGAAGACATCAGCACCACCGGCATGCGATGCATCGTGCCGGCCGCGCAGGCGCAGCAGATCAAGATCGGCGCGCTCATCGGCCTGCAGCCGGAAAAAGTCCAGCATTGGGGCGCCGGCGTGGTGCGCCGCCTGAGCCGTGATGCGCATAACAATCTGCACATCGGCATCGAGATGCTGGCCAGCAAGGTACACGGGGTGGTCCTGCGCTTCAGCGACGGCAAGGATGGCGGCACCCGGCAGCAGGCCCTGCTGCTGGACAAGGTGGATGCCGCGAACGCGGAAGGCTGCTGGCTGCTGATGCAGCCGGACAGCTACTCCGGTACACGCAGCCCCACGCTGCTGCAGGACGAGTCTGAATACCTGATGCTGCCGCTGGCCCTGGTGGAAAAGGGCGAGGACTTTGACATGGCGCGCTATCGCAAGATGAAGCAGGAGCGCAGCGAAGAACAGCATTGATGGTGGCGGGGTTGACGGCGCACCTGCGCGAGCCAGCCCTGTTTCTCGCCCGCACCCCTTCTTGAGAAGGGCGCAGTGCAGGCCTAGGCCGCAGTGCCCAGCCGCGCGCGCAGCCAGGTTTCGATGTCCTGGATCTCCTCCATGCACACCGAATGCGGCATGCCGTATTCATGCCAGTCTAAGCGGTAACCCAGCTGCTGCAGTCTGTCCGCAGACATCTTTCCCAGTGAATAAGGCACCACCGGATCGGAGCGCCCGTGCGCAAAGAAGATGGGCGTTTGCCTTGCGTTCGGGCTGGCTTCCTGGTCCAGCGTGTCCGCCAGGGGCAGATAGGTGGAGAGCGCGAGGATGCCGCCCAGCCGCGCAGGATGGCGCAGGCCGGTATGCAAGGCAATGGCGCCGCCCTGCGAGAAGCCGGCGAGGTAGATGTTTTCCTCGGCCACGCCGCGCGCCTTCTCCTGTTCGATCAGTCTTTCCACTTCCTGCTGCGAGGCGCGGATGCCGGCCTCGTCCTGTTGCGCGTCGATGTCAGGCGCCACGATGTCGTACCACGCGCGCATGATGAAGCCGCCGTTGATGGTGACCGGCTGCTTGGGCGCATGCGGGAAGAGGTAGCGCATTGCCACCGGCAGGTTTATTTCTTCCGCGACGGGCACGAAATCCTCTCCGTCGGCGCCGA
>DATDDN010000037.1:0-1931 GCA_036523795.1 Gallionellaceae bacterium
GGCCGGTGATGGTGCGCACCACCTTGATCACGTTCACCTTCTGGTCACCAGCAGACTTCAGGGTGACAGTGAACTCGGTCTGCTCAGCGGCAGCAGCAGCGCCGCCAGCAGCAGCGCCGCCAGCAGCAGGAGCAGCCATCGCAGCAGCGGACACGCCGAACTTCTCTTCAACAGCCTTAACCAGTTCATTGAGTTCCAGCACGGACATGCCGTCCAGTGCTGTCAGAAATGCGTCTTTATCGAATGCCATGTTGTTCTTCCTAAATTGAATGATTGATTAGTTAAGCAGCTACGCCAGCCTTCTTCTCGGACAGGGCCTTCAGTACGATAGCCATGCTCGTGATCGGCGACTTCATGACGCCCAGCAACTGCGCCAGCAACACTTCCTTGCTCGGCACGCTAGCCAGTGCGGCAACCGCAGCAGCATCCAGGACCTTGCCGTTGTAGGCGCCGCCCTTGATGACCAGCTTATCGTTCGTCTTGGCGAATTCGTGCACCACCTTCGCAGCAGCGACCGCATCTGCGCTCATGCTGTAAACCAGCGGACCGACCATCTTGTCCGCCAATGCCTCGAAGGGAGTGCCCTGTACTGCACGACGCGCCAGCGTGTTCTTCAACACATGCAGATACACCCCGTTCTTGCGCGCGTTGGCACGCAAGGAAGTGATATCGGCGACCGGAATGCCGCGGTACTCAGCCACGACGATGGTCTGGGCCTGCGCCACTTGTGCGCTGACTTCCGCGACCACTGCCTGCTTTTCTTGCAGATTAAGAGCCAAAGTCTTTCTCCATCTTCATTCGGACATCTTGCGATATCCGGGTTAACGACCGCGTCCTCAAGACAGGAAAGAAACCACACATTCTCCTGCTCGCGGGCACACCATCTGCGTGGGCCGGCGCAACTTCCGCCGATTAAGCCTCAGGCCAACTGCGCCTTCGACACCTACGGTCTTTGATGCTGCCAGCCACGCCAGCAGTCCAAAGAACAAATGGCAGCAGAGACGAGCTCTGCCGCCAGATTCAAAACATTACGCTACCAGGCTGGCCTGTTCGACGCGGATACCGACACCCATGGTGCTGGAGATCGCGATCTTCTTCAGGTACACGCCCTTGGACGTTGCGGGCTTGGCCTTGTTCAGCGCATCGATCAGAGCCAGCATGTTCTCGCGCAGAGCCTCCGGCGCGAACGAAGCGCGACCGATGGTGCACTGGATGATGCCGTTCTTGTCGGTACGGTACTGCACCTGACCAGCCTTGGCGTTCTTCACCGCGCCTGCCACGTCGGCAGTCACCGTGCCCACCTTGGGGTTAGGCATCAAACCGCGCGGGCCGAGGATCTGGCCCAGTTGGCCGACGATACGCATCGCGTCCGGGGAAGCGATCACCACGTCGAAATCCATCTTGCCGCCCTTGATGCTTTCGGCCAGATCGTCGAAGCCGACGATGTCGGCGCCAGCCGCCTTGGCTTCTTCAGCCTTGGCGCCCTGTGCGAACACAGCCACGCGCATGGTCTTGCCGGTACCCTTGGGCAACACCACGGAGCCGCGCACCAACTGGTCGGACTTCTTGGCGTCGATGCCGAGGTTCACAGCCACGTCGATGGACTCATCGAACTTGGCCTTGGCGGTCTCTTTCACCAGCTTCAGCGCTTCGTCCAGCGCGTACAGCTTGTTGCGGTCGACCTTGGCGGCGAGCGCCTTGTAACGTTTGGAAACTTGTGCCATGTTATTTCACCCCTTCCACGGTAATGCCCATGCTGCGCGCGCTGCCAGCGATGGTGCGCACTGCGGCATCCAGGTCAGCCGCCGTCAGGTCGGGCTGCTTGGCCTTGGCGATGTCTTCCGCTTGCTTGCGGGTCAGCTTGCCGACCTTGTCGGTATGCGGCGTCTTGCTGCCCTTTTGCACACCGGCGGCCTTCTTGATCAGAATGG
>DATDDN010000038.1:0-85186 GCA_036523795.1 Gallionellaceae bacterium
TGATGATCGCCGATGAAGAGAAGGAAATCCGCGCCCACCCGGTGGAGCAAGGCAGCAAGCTGCTGAGCAAGGTGTTTGGTGCAGTGTTGAACAACTGAAGACATTTATCCGCAGATTGACGCAGATTAGCAAAACAGAACATTTCTGTTTGCCTGCATCGTGAAGAGCCTATACGGCTGACTTCTCTATCGAGAGCGAAATCCAGCCAGGAAAATAGAAATCTGCGTCAATCTGCGTAATCTGCGGACCGCTTTTTAGAGGACTAACATGATCGCCCCCCTGCTCATCGCCAAGAATGCTGAACAAGAACTGACCCTGCTGCCGGCCATGGCCAACCGCCACGGCCTGATCACCGGCGCCACGGGTACCGGCAAGACCGTCACCCTGCAATCGCTGGCCGAATCGTTCAGCCGCATCGGCGTGCCAGTGTTCATGTCCGACATCAAGGGCGACCTGTCCGGCCTGGCCAAGGTTGGCGGCGGCAATGCCAAGGTGGGGGAGCGCGTCAGGCAGCTGCAACTGGAAGGCTATGAACATCGCGCCTATCCGGTGACATTCTGGGACGTGTTCGGCGAGATGGGGCATCCGGTGCGCGCCACCGTGTCCGACATGGGCCCGCAACTGATCGGGCGCATGCTCAACCTGAATGACGTGCAGCAGGGCGTGCTGACGCTGGTGTTCAAGATCGCCGATGACAGCGGCCTGCTGCTGCTCGACTTCAAGGACCTGCGCGCCATGGTGCAGCATGTGGGCGACAACGCCAAGGAATTCACCACCGATTACGGCAACGTGTCCGCCGCCAGCATAGGCGCGATCCAGCGCGGCCTGCTGGAACTGGAAGCACAGGGTGCCGAACACTTCTTCGGCGAGCCCATGCTCAACATCGAAGACCTGATGCAGACGGACAGCAAGGGGCGCGGCATGGTCAACATCCTCGCCGCCGACAAGCTGATGCAGTCGCCCAAGGTGTACTCCACCCTGCTGCTGTGGCTGCTGGCCGAGCTGTTCGAGCACCTGCCCGAGGCCGGCGACCTGGACAAGCCCAAGCTGGTGTTCTTCTTCGACGAGGCGCACCTGCTGTTCAACGATGCGCCGCCCGCGCTGCTGGACAAGATCGAGCAGGTGGTGCGGCTGATCCGCTCCAAGGGCGTGGGCGTGTATTTCGTCACGCAGAACCCGGCCGACGTGCCGGACAAGGTGCTGTCACAGCTGGGCAACCGCGTGCAGCATGCGCTGCGCGCCTTCTCGCCGCGCGACCAGAAGGCGGTGCGCGCCGCCGCCGAAACCATGCGCGACAATCCGAAGCTGGATGAGGTGGCGGTGATCACCGAGCTGGGCGTGGGCGAAGCGCTGGTATCGCTGCTCGATGCCAAGGGCAGCCCCACCATGGTGGAGCGCGCCTTCATCGTGCCGCCCGAAGCGCAGATCGGCCCCATCTCAGACGCCGAGCGCAGCGCCATCGTCAAAGCATCCGTGCTGGCCGGCCACTACGAGGAGATAGTGGATCGCGAATCTGCCTACGAGAAGCTGAAGGGACGCACCGAAGAGAAACAGGCTGCTGCGGCCGGCAATGGCAACGGCGGTGGTCTCGGTGGTTTGCTCGGCGGCGTGCTGGGGGGCGGGGGCAACGGCGGCCGCCAGCGTCAGGGCGTGGTGGAGGCGCTGGCCAAGAGTGCCGCACGCGCAATCGGCTCGGAGGTCGGACGCCAGATCATCCGTGGCGTGCTCGGCTCCATACTCGGCGGCGGCAGCAAGCGGCGCTGACAGTAGGCGCGCAGCTTGCCTGCGCGCCATGTTTCATTTCACCACGTCGACAGGCAGGCCCTTTTCCTTCCACTCGGGCAGGCCGCCGCGGAACCAGTAGACCTTGCGATAACCCGCCCTGATCGCCGCAGCAGCGGCCTTGTAGCCCTTCCAGCAGGCGCCGGCGTTGCAGTAGAACACGATGGGGGCGCCCTTTTCCGATGGCAGTCTCGTCAGGTCAAAGCTGTCCTGCAGGTGATTGAAGGTGATCGCCTTGGCACTCTTCTCCTGGTAAGTCACATTTACCGCCCTGGGTATGTGTCCCTCCTGGTACTCCGAAGGGATACGCGCATCAATCACCGGCACACCTTTGCCCTGCAATTCGCTCACCTGCGCGGCAGTCGCCACGGTGGCCCCTTCCAGGCTGAGCGGCGTGTCATTCCAGCTGTTGCGGATCTGCGGCAGCACACTGCGCTTGATCGGCAGAAAATCCAGCTGCGTCACGTCCATGTCACCAACGCGCAGCCCCCAGCCCAGGAAGTTCAGCAGCGCCTGGCGGCGCTCCAGGTTGTCGGAGGTCTTCCTGATCACGATGTACGAAGCCGACGCCATCGGCCAGCTGCCTGCGCCCGGCTCATCGGTGGGAACCTCGCAGAAGCCGTTGGCCGCAGTCCAGCGCACGCCCTGGGTGGCCTCCTCGATGCTGCCGATATGCGGGCTGACAAACTGACCTGCACTGTTCTGCAGCCTCACGTACACCAGGTGATTTTTGCGTACGTAGGAAATCTCGGAATAGCCGATCGAATACGGCGTCTTCCTCACGTAATCCGCCATCGCATACAGGCTTTCCACGGGCTGTCCGACCGGCCAGTTCAAGGTGACGCCGTAGCCCACGCGCGATTTCCATTCCGGGCTTACCTTAGCCAGATAATTGCTGAACGGGAAGGTGCCGCCGCCCTCTGCGGTGCGGTGTGCAACTAGGATATTGGCATTGGGCAATTTCAGACTGGGATTGGTGGCGGCGATGGCCGGATCATTCCACCTGGTGATCTTGCCCAGGAAGATATCGCCCAGCGTCCTCCCATTCAACTGCAGCTGTCCATCGCCCACGCCGGGCAGATTGACCACCGGCGTAATCGCCGTGAGCATGTAGGGGAATTGCGCCAGCCCCTGCTTCTCCAGCTCGTCCTTGCTCAGCGGCATGTCGGTATCGCCGAAATCCGCCTTGCCGCTGGCAACCTCGCGCACCCCTTCCATGGCATTCACCGCCTGATACTTCACCGTCGTGCCCGGATTCTGCACCGAATAATGTGCCGCCCACTCGTTGAAGACGGGCGCCGGAATACGCCGTCCCACGCCATTCAGCTCAATGGCACTGGCCCCGATGGGAGCAGCCAGGCACAACACAAGCAACGTTTTCGAGATCAAATTCATTTGCCACCTGTAACTGTCGAAAAAAAAGAAGACACCTGCCGCAAGCCAGGCTTGCGGCACATGCACCCGTCAATTCAAAGGAAGATGCTGCGTTGCGTGGAAAACCGGAACGCGCCCCCGGACGTAACGCGACCGTCATGGGACTGGGGATGGGAATGCATTTTACAGCAGGCAGGCCGCGAAGCCAGTTGCAGAGCGCCTTCAGGCATCAGGTGAGCACATGCTCTTCAGGGTTAAGGCAGGGATCAGCGTGAGCTACACATCAGGAAACACCAGCTCATTGCTTCCTGGACATACCCGGCGTGGCGATTCGCGCGAGGTATCCATGCAGCCGCCCGCAAGATACACGCCCTTGGGGTCGCGTAGGCGCTGCATCAGTTCCAGTATCCGGGCGCATTGCTCGGGGTCCTGCTGCGATTGCTGCACCAGTGCGGCCACGCGCTGCTCGTCCATCTGCAGCTCGCCGGCCGCATCGCGGTAGGTGGCATTGCGCCAGTGAAACAGTTCCAGACACTTGCTGTCCAGGGTATAGGTCTTGCCGGCTTCCCAGAAATTGCTGAATTCGCCGCTGCCCAGGTACAGCACCCAGGAGCCCTCATAACCGGTCACGTCGGAGGAATGCGAGTCGGGATTGCGGAACCAGACGCGATCGCCGGGAACGTAATAGCGCGCCGGCAGCGGTTCTTCCATGGAGCCGTGCTCGCGCAGAAACACCTCATGGAAACGCCCGGACATGATGGCGCGCCGCTCCCACTGACGCTGCAGCTGATTGTAGAGGTCGGGGTTGCTGTGGCTGATCTCCTGCGCGATGGCCAGCAGGATGATGTATTCGGTGGCGCGATAGCAGGAGAAGGAATAGCACTTGCCGGAGGCGTCCGGCTGCGTGGCTTTTTCCAGCGCCGTGATCAGCGGACTGCCCGGCAGCAGGATGAAGCCGCGCTCCTCGTCGTAGGTCCAGTAGGCTTCGGGGCGCTCCGCTGCCTCGGTGCTGAAGCTGAGCGCAGTCTTGCGCGCAGCCTGCACGATGTTGCGACGGATGCGCACTGCCGCCAGCAGCTCCTGCGCGGAGGGAAATTCCAGCGCCACTGGCGACAGCAGCATGGCGAGCAGGATCTCGCGCTCCAGGTCGTCGCTGTTTTCAAAGGGATGCAGCTGCAGCTGCCGCGTCAGCTGCAGGGTATCGCCGTCCGGCGCCCAGGCCTCGGCAAGGTCGGGATGCAGGCACAGACCGACGGCATGCCGGTCAGCCGCGTACTGGGTGATGTATTGCTCGATCTGCAATTCAGCCAGCCTCTGCAGCACCGCTGCCACATCCTGGGCCCTGGCCTCGGGCAGGCTAATGCCGCGGTATTGGGCGCCCGCGCTGAAATGCGCGGGGATCTCCTCCCGGTGCACTCGTGCCGTCATCGTACTCACTGCAATCTCTCCCGAAACAGCCACATCCATTGCTTGCGGGCCCTCGCCGTCAAGAAGGGCCGGCAATCGCTAGCGCAGGCTGTCACGCAATGACCGCCTGCACACTGCGACAGATTAACTGATTCCGGGAGAATCTGAGTGAAGACCCCGTCAAAGCCTCCCGCAGCGGCGACTCGCAAAAATCGTGATGCAGGTCATGCGCGGCTGTCGCCAGCCTGGAAGCCGGCAGCCTCTTTCAGCGTGACGCGTTCCACCATCACGCTGTCCTTGCCATCGCTCAGCCATACCTGCCCATCCTGGATGGTGCATTGCAGCTGCATGGTGCGCTGGGCCAGTGTGGCCAGGGCGCGCGTGCCCTCGGGCAGCAGGCTGATCACCGTGAGGTTCTTCTGGCGCTCGAACTGGCTGCGGTTCTGCTCGAACCACATCTCCGCGGTGCGTCCGCCGTAGCAGTACACCACCACCTGGGCGGCGCGGCCGCACGCCTTGCGCACCAGCTTCTCGTCCGGCAGGCCCACGTCTATCCACAGCATGATGGCGCCGGTCAGGTCCTTCTGCCACAGGTCCGCCTCGTCCTCCTCGGTCATGCCCTGTCCGAATTCCAGGTATTCGTGCGCGTGCAGGGCGAAAGCCAGCAGGCGCACCATCATGCGTTCGTCGGTCTCGGAGGGATGCCGCGCTAGAGTCAGTGCGTGATCCTGGTAATAGTTGCGCTCCATGTCTGCGATCTGCAGGCTGGCTTTGAACACGGTTGCTTTGATGGCCATGAATTGATTCCGGGATGAGGCTACTGCACGACCCTGCCGCGCAGGCTCTTGATCGCGCCGCGCCGGGTCTTGTTGTCCACGCGCGCCTTCTGCGAGCTGCGCGACGGTTTGGTGGCAACGCGTTTTTTGGGCAGCACCGCCACGGACTGCAGCATGGCCTTGAGGCGGCGCAAGGCTTCGTTGCGGTTCTGTTCCTGGTTGCGGAATTCCTGCGCCTTGATGACGATGACGCCATCCTTGGTGATGCGCTGGTCGCGCAATTCGAACAGGCGCGCCTTCAGCTCCTCTGGCAGCGTGGAGGCGCGAATGTCGAAACGCAGGTGCACTGCGCTCGACACCTTGTTGACGTTCTGCCCGCCCGCCCCTTGCGCACGCACTGCAGTCAGCTCAATCTCGCTGTCGGCAATGATGATGTTGTGGGCGATGTACAGCATCGCCTAGCCCGCCACCACCGTGATGCGCACGTCGCCCAGCGTCACCACCGAGCCGGCATGCACCTTGCGCGTCTTGCGCAGCTCCACCTCGCCATCCACCGACACCACGCCTTCGGCAACCAGCGCCTTGCCGGCGCCGCCGCTGTCGCACACGCCCACCAGCTTGAGCAGCTGGTTGAGCTCGACGTAGTCGCCACGCAATTCGAATTCGACTTCCTGCATCATAATTTAACTGCGTGTTCGCGCGTGGTATGGAACACGACCTTGGGCCAGCGCTCCTGCGTCAGCCTGAGGTTCACGCTGTTGGGCGCCAGATAGGCCAGGTTGCCGGCCGCGTCGATGCACAGGTTGTGCGACAGCGCTTTCTGGAAGTCGGCAAAGATCTTGGCGTCATCGCAGGTCACCCAGCGCGCGGTATTCACGCTGGCACCCTCGAACATCGCATCCACGCCGTATTCGCCCTGCAGGCGGCTGGCCACCACGTCGAACTGCAGCATGCCGACCGCACCGAGGATCAGGTCGCCGCCGTCCACTGGCTTGAACACCTGCACCGCGCCCTCTTCACCCAGCTGCTGCAGGCCCTTCTGCAACTGCTTCACCTTCATCGGGTTGCGGATGCGCACGGTCTGGAAGAAATCCGGCGCGAAATAGGGAATGCCGGTGAACTGCAACAGCTCGCCCTCGGAGAAGCTGTCGCCGATCTGCATGTTGCCATGGTTGGGCAGGCCGATGATGTCGCCGGCATAGGCTTCTTCCACCAGCTCGCGGCTGGAGGCCATGAAGGTCACCACGCTGGATACGCGTATCTCTTTGCCGATGCGCAGGTGCTTGACCTTCATGCCGCGCTCGAAGTGGCCGGAGCACACGCGCAGGAAAGCGATGCGGTCGCGATGGTTGGGGTCGATATTGGCCTGGATCTTGAACACGAAGCCGGAAAATTTCGGCTCGGTGGGATTCACAGCACGCACCGAAGCATCGCGTTCGCGCGGCGCCGGTGCCCATTCCAGCAACGCGTTGAGGATCTCGCGCACGCCGAAGTTGTTGATGGCGGAACCGAAGAACACCGGCGTCTGCTTGCCGGCCAGGAAGGCCTGCAGGTCGAAGGGATGCGAGGCACCATGCACCAGCTCCACTTCCATCTTGAGCTGCTCGATCTCCAGCGGAAAGCGCTCGGCCAGCACCGGGTTGTCGATGCCCTTGATCACTTCCACCTCGCCGTCGGCGCGCTCTTCGCCGGGCGTGAACAGAAGAATCTCGTCGCGCAGGATGTGGTACACGCCGCGGAAGGTCTTGCCCATGCCCAGCGGCCAGGTGACCGGCGCGCACTGGATCTTCAGCACCGACTCCACCTCGTCCAGCAGCTCCAGCGGATCGCGCACTTCGCGGTCCATCTTGTTCATGAAGGTGAGGATGGGCGTGTCGCGCATGCGGCACACATCCAGCAGCTTGATGGTCTGCGCCTCCACGCCCTTGGCCGCGTCGATCACCATCAGTGCCGAGTCCACTGCGGTGAGCACGCGGTAGGTGTCCTCGGAGAAGTCCTGGTGGCCGGGGGTGTCGAGCAGGTTCACCACATGGTCGCGGTACTCGAACTGCATCACCGACGAAGCCACCGAGATGCCGCGCTGCTTCTCGATCTCGAGGAAGTCAGAGGTGGCGTGACGGCCGCTCTTGCGCGCCTTGACCGCGCCGGCCAGCTGGATCGCGCCGGAGAACAGCAGCAGCTTTTCGGTGAGCGTGGTCTTGCCTGCGTCCGGGTGGGAGATGATGCCGAAGGTGCGGCGGCGCGCCACTTCGCGCGCGATCTGTGCGCTGGAAGCGGCGCCGGTGCTGGTAGTAACTTCAGAATTCATGGAACTGCCTTGAAAACAAACGGGTAAAGGGCGCAAGTCTAATGGCTGCGCCGGTTAAAGTCTAAGGAAACTCTGATTAAGTCTGATTTGTCGTTCCCGCGCAGGCGGGAACCCAGTTAAATCAACCAGCTGGATCCCCGCCTGCGCGGGGATGACGACTCAATCAGAGTTTCCCTAATTGCCTTGGTTTTTCTCCGAGCCTTCCTGGATATCGCCATCCACGTAATACCAGCGCCCGTCCTCGCGCACGAAGCTGCTGATTTCGTGCAGGCGGAACGCACGGCCGTTGATCTTGTAGCGCGCGACGAATTCGACGATGGCATGGTCAGCATCCTTGGGCAGGTGGCGCTTCACCTGCAGGCCCAGCCATTTGCACGGAGGCTCTTCCGCCAGCCCCAGCTTTTCGGGGCGCGTCGAGGCATGCCAGGTGGCCAGCAGGTAGTCTTCGCGCCGCAAGGTGTAGGCGGTGTAACGCGAGCGCATCAGCGCCTCGGCCGTGGGCGCGGCTTCGCCGCCTTCCACGTAGCGGCCGCAGCACTCGGCGTAGGTTTTCTCTCCGCCACAGGGGCAAAGATCCGGAATATTGGTCGTCATAAGAATTCATGTAGGTCGGGTTAGCGCAGCGTAACCCGACATCTCTGGAATTTGAAACCAGTGTCGGGTTACGCTGCGCTAACCCGACCTACGATATGTATCCTTTCAGCTCTGCCACAGCGGTGCCTCTTCCATCAGCGCGATCTGTTCGCGCAATTCCAGAATGCGATCCTGCCAGTAGCGCTGGGTGTTGAACCAGGGGAACGCCTGCTTGAATGCCGGGTCGTCCCAGCGCTGCGCCAGCCAGGCCGCGTAGTGAATCAGGCGCAAGGTGCGCAGCGCCTCGATCAGATGCAGCTCGCGCGCATCGAAATCGTGGAAGTCCTCGTAACCCGCCAGTACGTCGCCGAGCTGACGCACCATGTCGGCGCGCTCGCCCGACAGCAGCATCCACAGGTCCTGCACGGCCGGCCCCATGCGGCTGTCATCGAAGTCGACGAAGTGCGGGCCGTCGTCCGTCCACAGCACGTTGCCGGCGTGGCAGTCGCCGTGCAGGCGCAGTGCGTTCACCTTGCCGGCGCGCTCGAAACAGTGGCGCACGCCCTGCAGCGCCTGCTCGGCCACACTGCGGTAAGCCGCATCGAGATCGGCCGGAATGAAATCGTGCTGCAGCAGGTAATCGCGCGGCGCCACACCGAAGGTCTCGATATTCAGTTCGGGGCGGTGCTGGAACGGCTTCAGCGCACCGATGGCGTGGATGCGGCCGAGAAAGCGCCCCATCCATTCCAGCGTTTCGCGGTCTTCCAGCTCGGGCGCGCGGCCGCCGTGGCGCGGGAATACCGCAAAGCGGTAGCCCTCGAATTCGTGCAGCGTCCTGCCGCCGGCCAAAGCCATGGCTGGCACCACGGGGATCTCGCGCTCCACCAGTTCCTGCACGAAGGCATGCTCTTCCAGAATGGCGTCATCGCTCCAGCGCAGCGGCCGGTAGAACTTGGCCACCAGCGGCGGCCCCTCTTCCATGCCGATCTGGTACACGCGATTCTCGTAGCTGTTCAGCGCCAGCATGCGCCCGTCGCTGCGCAGGCCGACGCTTTCCAGCGCGTTCAGTACCATGTCCGGGGTCAGCAGGGAGAAGCTGGTCGTGCTCATGCCGCTTACTTCTTCCCGTCTTCTGCGGGATCCCGCCACAGCCTGTCCCAGCCGTCGTGGCCCAGCTTGCGCATGGTCTCGATGTTCTTCTCGAAGATCTTCTCGGCTTCCGGAAACGCGGCCACCGCCTGGTCCACGCTGGCCTCGCGCAGCAGGTGCAGGGTCGGATAGGGCGAGCGGTTGGTGTAGTTGTCGATGTCGTTTTCGTGCGTGTCGGCAAACTGGTACTGCGGATGCATGCTGGCCACCTGCAGCTCGCCGGCCAGATTGATCTCCTCCAGCAGCTCGTCCACGATGTCGAGGAAATCGTTGTAGTCCAGAAAATCGGTGAGCACGTAGGGATGGATCAGCAGCGTGGTGTCGATCTTCTCAGGCGAAGTCTCTGCCAGCTTCTCCAGCTCATGGATCAGGTCCCGCATCAGGTCTTCCACGCTGGTGGCGCTGCTCACCACGTAGCGAATCTGCTTCTTCACCTGCACCGCCTTGGCGAAGGGGCACAGGTTGAGGCCGATCACCGCGCGCTCCACCCACTTCTGCGTGGCGGCGATGATCTCTTCGTCCGAGCGGTCGCTGCTGGCCGGCGCAATGTTGTTGTTCTGTGTGTTCATTTCCTGTTCCTTTGCGCACCGAGGTGCTGTTCAATTTCTGCCAGTGTGCTGCGCGCCTGCGCATTGAGCGGGCCGCCCAGCGCCACGGCCTGCTGCGCCAATGGCTGCGCGGCCTCATAGTTGCCCTGGTCGCTCAGCACCTGCGCCAGGTTGTTCAGCGCCGCCACCGAGTCGGGGTGCTGCTGCACCGCAGCCTGCAGCATTTCCTGCGCCTGCTGCAGCCGACCATGACTATAGGCAAGATTGCCTGCACTAATCCTCGCCAGCAGGTTGTCCGGCCAGCGCGCCAGCGCCGCCTGGTAAGCGGGCCAGGTGTCGGTGGCCGGGCTGCTGTGCTCCAGCGCGACGATGCTCTGCACGTACTCGTCGGCGCTGGCCGTCTGCGGCAGCCGCCCCGGCGGCAGCACCAGCATGGCCCAGTGCCCGCTGCGCGCCCACGTGTTCTCGAAGGTGATGAATGGCAACAGTTGCCTGCGCTCAAGCCCGGAGCGCAGGATCATCTCCTCGCTGCGCAGGTCGTAGCCGACCACCACCGCGTAATGCCACACCGGGTACCAGCTCAGCCCCAGGTTCTGCAGAACCAGCACCGGGTTGCCTGCCGCCACCTCGCTCAACACATCCTGCAGCTGCGGCTTCAGCACATACGCCAGCGTGCCGTTACGGCGCGCCGAAGCGAGCATCTCCGCCTGCAGGCTGCCCTGCTTTTCCGGCAGGTACAACAATTCCTTCAGCTGTTCGGGCGCCACATTGCGCCCGGCATGCTGCAATGCTATCGCCAGTGCGGCCGGGCCGCACTGGTGCTCTTCCTGCGCATAAAACGCCACCTGCTCCAGCTCGAACTGCTCGGGCAGGCCTGCGGGAGGCGCACTGCGCAGCGCCGCCGTCTGCGGGGTGACACACCCCGCCAGCAGCGCCAGAAAGAAAACGCCCGCTAGCGTGCGGGCGTCATGCCAACTGACCATCGCGTGATATCAGCGACGAATCGGGTGGGTAAACGGAAACACCTTGGTCAGGCCCAGCAGGTCAGTCACCAGCAAGACGAGGAACACGAACACCACCGCGCCCACGATATCGCCACCGGCGGGCAGGCTGTCGATCTGGCCGTTGATGCTGGCCACCTCTTCATCGGTGAGCGCATCCACGCGGGCGCGGGCCGCATCGGCATCCACGCCGCGGGCCTGCAGTTGTTCACGTACATCCTGGCGCGCGAACAGTGCCTGCAGGCGCGCACGATTCTGCTGTGCTGCCTGGCTGGCAATCACCTGCTCGCTGCTTACCATGCCGGCCTGCGCGCTGGGCATCCACACGCTCATGCTGAGCATGCTGACCATCAGCACACGGCTGCTGAAACTCATCAGACTTTTTTTCATTTTTCAATCCTCCATACATTAATCAGAAAGCCACACACCACAGGGCGAAGCCAAACTTTAGCCGCATTGGCAGGGCAAGGCAACGCCCCGCCCAGCAGGGGTTTAGCGGCCGCGGCCACCCATGCGTTGCAGCGCCGGTACCGCCGTGCGATTGCCCTCGCTCCTGGCATGCGCAGGCGCACCGCTGCGCGGCTGCGTGCTGGCACGCGTCTGACCACTGGCCGGACGCGGCGCCTGCTGGCTGCGTCCCTGCCCCTGGCCTGCGCCTTGTCCTTGCCGCTGGCCGGCGCCCGTGGCTTGTCGGTTGCCCGCTCCCTGGCCCTGGCCACGCCCACCTTGGGCGCCGCCGCCGTTGCCGCGAGGAGCATGGCTGCGCGGCTGCCCGCTGCGCTGGCCGCCGCCACGGTTCTGCCCGTTGGCAATCGGCTCTGCCTTGATGCGCGGATCGGGCTCGAAGCCCGCCACCTGCACCACCGGAATCTCGCGCTTGATCAGGCGCTCGATGTCGTGCAGCAGCTTGTGCTCGTCGATGCACACCAGCGAGCTGGCCTCGCCCTCGCTGCCGGCACGGCCGGTGCGGCCGATGCGGTGCACATAGTCTTCAGGCACGTTGGGCAGCTCGAAGTTCACCACGTGCGGCAGCTCGCTGATGTCGATGCCGCGCGCGGCGATGTCGGTAGCGCACAGCACCTGCAGCTTGCCGCTCTTGAATTCGGCCAGCGCACGCGTGCGTGCCGCCTGGCTCTTGTTGCCATGGATGGCCATGGCGGGGATGCCGTCCTTGGTGAGGTTCTCGGCCAGCTTGTTGGCGCCGTGCTTGGTGCGGGTGAACACCAGCACCTGGAACCAGTTGTTGTCCTTGATCAGCTTGGTGAGCAGCTCGCGCTTGCGCTCGCGGTCCACCGGATACATCTTCTGCGTGATCAGCTCGTTGGCGGCATTGCGGCGCGCCACCTCGATCAGCGCCGGCTTGTTCAACAGGCCGTCGGCCAGCGCCTTGATCTCGTCGGAGAAGGTGGCGGAGAACAGCAGGTTCTGGCGCTTGGGCGGCAGGATGGCGAGGATCTTTTTGATGTCGCGGATGAAGCCCATGTCCAGCATGCGATCGGCCTCGTCCAGCACCAGTATTTCGATGTGCGACAGGTCCACCGTCTTCTGCTGCAGATGGTCGAGCAGACGCCCCGGTGTCGCCACCAGGATGTCCACGCGGCTCTTCAGGCGTGTGATCTGCGGATTGATGTTGACGCCGCCGATCATGGTCATCGAAGTCAGCGACAGGTGCTTGCCGTAGTCGCGCACGCTCTCTTCCACCTGTGCAGCCAGCTCGCGCGTGGGGATCAGCACCAGCACACGCGGTGCCTTGCCGGTAGAAGGCTTCTGCGACAGCATCTGCAGAATGGGCAGGGTAAAGCCGGCGGTCTTGCCGGTGCCGGTCTGCGCGCCGGCCAGCAGGTCGCCGCCGGACAGCACGGCGGGAATAGCCTGCGCCTGGATGGGCGTAGGCGAAGTGTAACCACGCTCGCTGATGGCGCGGAGGATTTCGGGCGACAGCCCGAGTGATGCAAAACTCATTTTGTGTTCCTGGAAAATATCGGCCTGTCGCCTTGCAAGGCGCCAGTCTTAGGCAGATGGGTGGGGTGAGGCAAAACCGGAATCGGCAGCAACAAAGAGACTGAAGCTCGTTGCGGCGCGCATTGTAACAGAGTATGTGGGGGATTACCTGATTATGGTGAGAAGACATATCCCCTGCGACATTAACTGCTGCCGCGGGGAGCTTGTGCCCATTGGGGTCGGTCAGAAGAATTAACGCGTGCCCGCTCTTCGGCCATAGCGGATGGTGCCTGGGGACGCCAGGAATGGCTGAGGTGTGTCGCTGCAGTCATTCGCGAATGACGGCAAACCATTGTGTACACCAAGCGGGCAACAGCGATTTACCGATAACGTTGGAGTTCAGCCGACGCCGCTTGCGGCGGTCGGCTGGAATGAAAGTTTAGGCCTCATATTTAGTGCTGCGTGACAACTATTGGCGCACCCTTTGTAATGATCATTGTGTGCTCGTACTGTGCAGAAAGATTTCCGCGTGCGCCAGCGAGTGTCCAGCCGTCAGCCGTTTCAGTGACGATACGGCTCTTCGTCGAAAGGAATGGTTCAATCGTAATGACCATTCCTTCCTGAAGAATGCGCCTATCAGTAGGGTCGAAGTAGCCCGCAATGTGCTCTGGCTCCTCGTGCAGCGCGCGGCCGACCCCGTGGCTGCCGAGATTCTCAATGACTCTGAAGCCATACGCCTTCGCCGTACGCTCTATGGCAGCACCGATCCCGTTGACTGGTTGACCGGCTCTTGCGCTTTTCATCGCTTCGGCAAGGGCCACACGGGTAGCGTGACAAAGGCGAGTCTTCTGAGGATTGGCAGGGGGAACGATCGTGGTTCCTCCCGTATCAGCGAAGTATCCGCCCAGCTCCGCTGAAACATCGACGTTCAGAACATCGCCAGCTCTAATTATTCGATTTCCAGGAATTCCGTGCGCGGCCTCTTCGTTAATACTGATGCAGGTCGCTCCAGGGAAGTTGTATGCCAGCTGGGGAGCTGACCGGGCGCCATACTCTCCTAGCAGCCGTTCGCCAAGCATGTCGAGTTCCCGGGTGGTCATTCCTGGTTCCGCAGCATCAAGCATGCGCTGAAGTACCAATGAGGTTATTCGGCCGATTCTTTTTAGGCCGACGACGTCGTGCTGATTTTCGATAGTCATGTGGAGCCTTGCGAAGAAAGGTCAGTAAGGGAGGATTCTGGATTGGGAGGTAAATAATACATGGTTGTGAGGTCTAACGTTCCGGTTCAGGCGCGGCGGCGCGTTAGCGTCGACGTCGCCTGGGACCAGTTGTTGGGCCGACTTAGCAACTTGACACCTGCCCTGCATCAATGCGGAACAACGATCCGGGTGGGGCATCATTTCCTCTCGGAGACAACAAGACTATTCATCGCCGGAGTCTTCACCGTGCCCAAGATACTTTGTATACCGTGCCAATCTGTACCGGCGGCCTATTAGAAGAACACCAACAACCAAACAGGCTATCCCCCATGCCAGAGAGCCCCATCCTTTGGGCAGCTTCTCAACATCCCCCTCGAACAGGACTCTTTGCGGGTCATCAGGAAGATAAAGCACTGTTACAGGATCGCCCCGTTCCAACGCATCAAGTACACGACGAGGAACATACGTATTTTTGAAGTATGAGCTTGAAACCACTTCGTTACCGGAATCGGTTTTGAAGCGAAGGGGGAATTGGTAGCGAGTTTCGCCCAGATAGCTAGTCGAATCGCCGGCTTTTTGTGTTTTGAAAGCGGCAACTGCCACTGCGGACTTTGAGCTAGCTGCAAATGAGTAGTAGGGCGCAAAATCAGCGAGCCACCCCAGAAGACCGATAGCTCCGCCAAGAAAAAAAAGAATAATGACAAACCATGCTTTAAACATTTCTTCCCCTCTCAAACTCCCAAATTGCCTCGGTCGCTATTGTTGCTCGAAAATGTAAATCTCTGCCGCCGTCTACTTTCATGATGCCAACGTAAAAGTGAGGGGCGCGAGCGGCCCGCTCGAACTGACAGGTTAGACATTATTACTGCAAATATATATTAATAAGCCAGCCAAACTGGCTGTTGCGACATAACGAACGCCCCATGCATGTATCGTTATAGATATTGCGGAACGCCGAACATCTAGGTTCTTGTTTTTGAACTTTTCCATAGACATCCCAAGTTCAGACAATTCGTAATCGTTTCGTATTTCTGTGAAAAGCCGAATTAATGCAAGACAAGCTACAGTGTACGTTGCGGTTCTGAGGATATGCTGATGGCCAGGATCAATTTCGATAATCAGGCTAAGAAAAGCGATGGCGTACCCGATTCCCAAAAGTGACGCGGCATAGATTTCGGGAAGTAGCATGAATAGTCTTACGTTACGCTCCCTAATGCCGGCCATCTTGTGTGGGAGCCAGCGGATGCCGCGAGGTATATTTTTAGTATCAAGAACAAACTCGACAGGCTCTTGCTTGTTCGATTGAAACTCTTTTCTAACATGTTCTTGCGATAGATATTGAATCACTTTGTTGCAGATATCTATGGATTTTTCAAAACTTCCATTTGCGAAGTTTCTGATGCCGGTTGGCGCGGCAACGACCCAGACAATCTGCTCACTGTGAGCTTTCTTTGGAATTATATTAAACCATAGCGAAACATTACCCTTCCGGCATGTTGCGAACGCGACACGGCCTACATCGTTATCTTCTGGCTCGCGTGGATTACCCCAATTGTGCGAAATTTCGAAATCGTTTCCCATAACCAATTTATTTGTCTAATAGTTATTCATATGACAGATCTGTCCGGACATGCTTAATAATACGGACACGAAAACACCCCTTTAACCAATTGACAGATTGAACACTATCGACTTTGCCCCCAGCGATCAAGGTCAATAATATGGACAAACCCATTCCGCATAAATTTGGTGCATCCAGCTATTTAGACCGATATGGGTGTACCTCTTGGGCATTCAATCCCAGCAACGTACAAACAACTTCGCGGCTTGATCATGTGCTATTGCCTGCTGGCGAATGACCTGTCGCCAGGCGGCCGTTATAGACACGCATGGGTCCGCGTGGGGGTACCACGCTACAATGTCGCCTTACCCGGCCAATCGCCGAATTTTCAGGACCATCCCATGAGTGAAGAACGTCTGGAAAAAATAGAGACAAAAATCGCCTTCCAGGAAGATCAGATCGAAAAACTGAACAAGACGATCTACTTGCAGCAGAAGAAACTGGAACAACTGGAGGCAAAGTGCGCGGCACTCGCTGGCTACATCTCGTCGCTGGCTGCGACGGTGAATGAAAATACGGCGGTAGCGAATGAAAGGCCCCCTCACTATTAACCAAGACAAAAGGCAAATGGGGTTCGGGGTAAAATCAGTGGCACCAGAAACTAATGGCCTGCCATCTTGTCGATGTTTGCACGCCTTAATCAACTGTAGTTCTGCACCATGCCTTCCGGAGATACGAATGAAGACTAGATTCCCATGGATATTGCTGGCGTTTACGCTGCTTGCATCCGACATGACGCTGGCCGCCGGGCAGCTTGCGCCGGTGGAGCCAGAATCACAGGCAGCATTTCTGTCCGCCAGGATCTTGAGCCATTATCCATACAGGAAGGTGGCAATTGACGACAGTCTTTCTGCGAAAATATTCAATAACTATCTGAAATCACTGGATGGCGAGAAGATGTTTTTCCTGCAGGCAGACATTGATCATCTTGCCGATGCACGAACCAGACTGGACGATGCCCTGCTCAAAGCAGACCTGGACATCCCTTTCACCATATTCAATCTTTACCAGCAGCGCATCGCCGAACGCTTCAGTTTTGCCCGCGCCCTGCTGAAAAAGGGCTTTGATTTCGGCAAACAGGAAAGCTATCAACTCAGCCGCAAGGATGCACCCTGGCCGCAATCCGCAGCCGAATTGAATGATTTGTGGCGCAAGCGCGTCAAGAACGACTGGCTACTCCTCAAGCTTGCCGGCAAGGACCAGAAAAGCATCGTCGAGATATTGGACAAGCGCTATGCCAACTCTCTGAAGAGCATGTCCCAGTTCAAGAGTGAAGACGTGTTCCAGAGCTTCATGAACGCTTATACGATGTCCGTCGATCCTCACGCCAATTATTTCGGAGTGCGCGCATCCGAAGATTTCGATATTTCGATGAAGTTGTCCCTGACCGGCATAGGCGCCGTGCTTTTTTACAAGGACGAATGCACGACGATCAGGGAGGTGCTGGCAGGCAGCCCGGCTGCCTTATCCGGCGAGCTGAAAGCCGGAGACCGTATCGTCGGTGTCGCCCAGGGCAAGGATGGTGCGATGAGCGACATCATAGGCTGGCGCATCGACGATGCAGTGGCCCTGATACGCGGCCCCGAGGATAGCGTGGTGCGCCTTGATGTGCTGCCCGCCGAGGCGCTGGCTGACGGCAAGCACAAGATCGTCTCGCTGGTACGGAAAAAGATCACGCTGGAAAAGCAGGCCGCCCAAAAATCCATCATCGAGGTAAAAAACGGCAAGGCGACGCAGCATATCGGCGTGATCACCCTGCCTGGCTTCTATGAGGATTTTGCCGCGCACAACCGCGGAGACCGGAATTACAAAAGCGCAAGCAGGGATGTGGCACTGCTGCTGGACGCGTTGAAGAAAGACAAGGTGGATGGCGTGCTGATAGACCTGCGCAACAATGGCGGCGGCTCACTGACCGAGGCAATCGATCTGACCGGCTTGTTTATAGATAAGGGTCCCGTGGTGCAAGAGCGCGACTCCGCAGGAAGAGTAACCGTCAAGAATGATGAAAATGCCGGTGCTGCGTGGAATGGGCCGCTAGGCGTGCTAATCAATCGTGGCTCGGCATCCGCCTCGGAGATTTTCGCGGCGGCGATTCAGGATTATGGCCGCGGGGTGGTGATCGGCGAGACCAGCTTTGGCAAGGGCACCGTACAGACCGTGGCGGATCTCGATGAAATCGTAAAGAACGACAAACCCAAGTTGGGCGAGATCAAGTTCACCATCGCACAGTTCTTCCGTATCAATGGCGGCACCACCCAATTGCGCGGAGTGATACCCGACATCAATTTCCCTACGCTGGCCGACACCACCGACTTTGGCGAATCCAGTTACGACAATGCCCTGCCCTGGACGCAGATCAAGGCGGCGGACTATACCCCTGCCGGCAATTTGAGCGGCATCGTGCCAAAGTTGAGAGCGAGTCATGACAAGCGCATCAGCCAAAACAAAGACTTCAAATTCTTGCAGGAAGATGTTGTCGAGTTCAATACCCTGCGCCAGAAGAACCTGATCTCGCTCAATGAAACCGAGCGCCGCCATGAGCGCGAGGCGCGGGAAGCTCGCCTAAAGGCCCGCAAAAAAACCGGAGAAGACAATCACCCGGACAAGACTGCGGTCGACGCGGACAATGAACTTCGGGACGATGGCATGTTGCCGAGCGAACGCAGCCTCAGTGATAACCTGGCCATCGAGAACTCGGGAAAAAACACCAAGGATATATTGCTGAATGAAGCAGCTCAGATCGTCAGCGATGAAGCTGCATTGCTGAAGGCAGATACCAGATTTGCAGCCAGCGTGTCGCAATAAGCGGCATGCACTTCGCAATCAGCAAGTTTATCCGGCAAGGGAGTCAGTCCCATCGCGATTGCAGCTACTTGTTGATGGCCGTTCCACTTGCCTGTTGTGCGGCAAGCTCCTTCAGGTAATCCCCGATATCCCATTCGCACCCGCCACAACCGGATAGCGCGCCCGTCCATCTGGAAATGGCCTGCATATCCATACCCTGTTCAAACAGGCTCTGAATATAGCTGCGTTTGGTGCCGCTGCAATGGCACATGACCTGATCCCCAGGACAGGCAGGTTTCGTTTCCATCAAGTTTGATTGTCGTGCTGATTGAGGGGCCGATTTTAACACGCCGGAAATCGAACGCTTCTTCGTACAAATCATCGGGCTTGAATCCCGCCCGATTCGCCACACAGGCTTCAGCCTCTCCCGTGTCAAATGTAACCGGCGCTTCTCCGCCCTGAGTTCCCACGCTTGCATCACGTGGCCGCTGCGCCACGCCAGACCATCCTCAGAACTTCAGCACGATGCCGGCGCTAACCAGCGTGAGCCTGGTTGTGCCGGTAGTGGCATCACCAACGTCGCCCAAATTCTCGTATTGGGCGCGGACTGCAACGTCCCGGGTGAAGTCGTAACGGGCACCAATGCCAAAGGCCAGATTGGTGCTCGTAACGCTGGAATTCACTGCGGAAAGCTCAAGCCTTGTCGCCGCGATGCCCAGCTTCGCCGTCAAGAAAAACCCGTCACCGAGGGGCACGTTCCCAATTCCAGAAACCTGTAAACCGCTGGCTTTCCAATCGCCTGAGGACGCCCCCAGGCTTGCGCTGCCATAGTAGCCGTAGCTGGCTTCCGCGCCCAACATCGGGACAAACTGGAAACCCAAAGCAAGCCGGAATGCGCCTGCGGTGTCCTTGCATCCTGACCGCGATCCCGCCGGGCCAACGTTGACACACGCGTCTGCTGCCGCTGATTGCCCCACGTCAGCTGCGCCGTAAACAAAACCATCCGCCCAGGCCGGGCCGCAAATTGCCACGGCAATCGTGGCCGTCACCAGGATTTTTGCCAAGTTATTCATTTTCGTATCCTCTTGTATAAACGAAACGATGGACATGAAAGCCTTACATAGCTGTCCCACCATACAGGAACTGGCGAGCCAATCATATGCTCGGAAAGCTGTAGTCAGGAGCGCGGAATTTGCTTAAGAGCCTACTGGGAATTGTGCCAGGTTACCGGAGTCAGCCTGCCCTCTCTGCATGCGTTACACAGGTTTCAGCCTTTGCCCGGATGTCAAATGCAAGGCATGACCCTCGGCATGGCATTCGCTGGCTGATTTTCGCGATGGAAATGTTGCAAGGTTCAATTCGACTCCGGTACCTTTTAATCCCTGGAGCCAAATCAAAAAACCCACCGGGCAAGGGTGGGTTACTTGGTCAGGCTTCAGCATGGATCACTGAGTTACCGCACGCATCCTGTCGATTTTCTCGATGACAGCCTGATAGAGATCATGGTCAGAATCTGGGTTGTTGCGGTCAGGATGATGGGCACTACGAATCTTTTTCAGTTGAGTCATATCGTCGGGCAGATCATGCACCTTGGTCACCCGGTCACCGTTTTTTACCATCGCGCGCTGCAACTCAGCCTCTGCGGCTTCGCGTGTTGCATATAACTTCCTGCTGCCAAGCCGCCAACCATCCTGATTCTTGCGCGGGGATTGATTTTCCTTACCATCAAACCATATCCATTTCCCGGTATCGGAATCCTGTTCAAAATTAATGGTGGTGATGGCGTAGGTGTAAGTGAGCGGCTCGATTTCCCTGGCGAACAGATTGATGACCTTGCTGACCGTCTCTACCGTCGCAATGTAATACGCGCCTGCCTCATGCGGGCAGAACGCGTTGCTGTGCGTTGGTGCAGGCTTGTGCTCGTTACCTGACGAATTCATTGCAGCCATGCGGCTGAGTGCTTTGCGTTGTGCGTTGGTCACGGGTGTTGCTCCTTAAATTAGTTAAAACCCACCGGGATCACCCGCTGGGCTTCTGGTCTGCCAAAACAGCTTCGCAGCGATCATGTCTTGCGCCCGAGTCGAACTTAAACTCATCGTTGCTGGCGGTCAGGGACTGCTTCGCTCGAAAACAAAAAAGCCACCGCGAAGGATGGCCTGATTGCATGCTACGTCTGGCTCCACGAGTAGGCTTGGCATCTACGACCTGCGAATTAACTGCCGTATTTCCAAGTCACTACTGGAGGAAAAATCAATTAAATCAGTTCGATAATTATACGGTATCTGGTGTAAATATGCTGCGTATTGACGAGTCTGGTGCAGGAAATCGATCTGAAGGGGTAGCACATATTTTTAATATGTAATGAGATGCTGACTCCTTTAATGGGTCACCATGTCATTGTGCAGAGATCAATCGAGTCTGACCCCATCGATTCCATCATGAGAAGAAGTTGGTCCGATATTATCTTGTCGAGAGGTGACAGCTAACACTGTTTTCACCGCAGAATTTTAGGGCAGCACTTAAAAAGTGCCTTACCATTGGCGCAGGCCAATTGTAAGGCCATGCCCGGAGATCAGTTGCAATATAGAGATTTCAAACTTAACGGAAAAAGACCTGGAGCAAGCATGAAGCCCGCTGGCATGACCCCTTTGCGCATGAAAGTATATTTGATCTTTTCCTTAATGCTTCTGGGCGGGCTGGGGCTATACAAACTCCTGGCTTCTGATGTGTTCTCCATGCTGGAGTCTCAGGCCGCTCCTTTGGTAGATTCAATCAGGCGCCATTTGCCCAAAGCAACGCTGGCAGCGTTTTCCGGGATACCCCCGCTGGGGGATGCGGCATACGAAGAACTCAAGGCCAAGCTGCCGCAGCAGGAAGGATGGCGCACCTTTGCAAAGCCACTGGGATTGGCGGACGGTAGTTTGCTGCTGTTTCAACGCTACGACCAGAATGCCATCGTCTGGCACATCGACTGGAAAGCCAGAAAGGTCAGCTCATTCCCCATTCCTGAAATCAAGCTGGTGCCCGAGAGGCGATACACGGCGCTGGCCAGCCCGGATGGCATCTGGTTGCTGGGCGATACCACGGTGCTGATTCAGCCGTCCAACCGCGGGCTGAATTTGAAAGCGTTATGGGGCGGCGCTGAAGACGTGGTGCTGAACGAAAAGCGTGTGTACTTGAAAACCCAGTTCAACGAGCCCGTGGCGACGCTGCTGAAAGACGGTTCGGTGCTGGTGCTGGGGCCCTCCCTGCATGGCGAAGCCGTGAAGCCACCCATGCCCGGGGCAGCCAATGCCGAGGCAGGGCCGCGGATGAAACAGCTGCGGCTGGATGCAAGAACGCAAGAGCTGCTTGTGCAGGACAGGGGGATACTGTCCTACACGGGCAAGCCCAATGAAAACGGACAAACGTACCGGGAGCCGCGCTATGGGCACAACGCCGTCACCCTGGAATCGGGTCAGGTACTCATGTTTGGAGGCGACGTCACCTCCAGCCTGGCCAGCCTGATTGATCCGAGCGAAGGCGCGGGAGTCTGGATTCCAAAACCCATCGCAGCGCTGCCGAACCCGCGAGTGTTTGGCGCGGCAATCGCCCTGCCGGGAGACCGCGTGCTGGTCACAGGGGCGCCCCATCTGCATTGTTATGGGGAAGCCGCCAAAATGCGCAGCGTAGATGTGTATGAGGTGAAAACCCGGCAATGGTCGAGTTTGCCGCCCTTGCCCATGGTGCCCTGTTCCGAAGCCTATGGGGCGGATGTCCCCACCTTGACGCTAACTCCCAATGGCTCCATCGTGGTGGCCGGCCATCTGGAACCGCAGGCGATGGTCCTGCGCCCGGACGCCCAATCGCCCACCGGTTATGAAAAAGACTGGCGCGTGGCGGGGCCCATGCCGCTGCGTCGCATCAGCGGCGTCGCCCATGCCTTATCTGATCAGGAGATCGTCGTGGCCGGCGGCGTCGACCGCCAGCTCGGGCAATGCTGTTACGCCACCTCCGGGTTCGATGTGCTTACGCTCAACGCAAGTCCGCTCCCCAAAGTCGCCCAATCCCTGATGTGGATAGAGCCGGCCGTGGCGCAGAAAGGCCCCTGGGTTTTTGTGGGCGGCGGCCGCCATTTCGGATCGACCGGCTTTGGGCAACTCAGGTATAGCGCCGCCGCAGAGCTGCTGAATCGCTCCACGGGCCAGATCGAACAGCTGCCCAATATTCCTTTCGCCAGCGGCGCCGCTCAGGCGGCATGGCTGGATGATGACCGCATCCTGTATAAAGGGATGAAGGAATCAGCCCGGTGGGGGATGTCCAGCTACACGCCTCCCAGCAGCGGGGAAATGGCAATTTATCAGGTCAGGGAAAAACGCTGGAGCGCGCCCTTTACCGTCTCAGGTGTGAGTCTCTCCAGGCTGATTGCTGCAGAAGGCAATCAGGCTTTGTTTCTCTCCGGTTCTTATGTTGTCAGCCTGGATCTAGAGACGCGCAGAGTGACTCCGCTACAACCAGCCCAGCCATCGCGTCTCATCGGCCAGGCGTTTCAGCTGCCGGGGGGCAGGCTGATCTATTCAGAAGAGGCGATGCAAGCAGAGATAGTGTCGATTCCGGTGCCGGAATGCGAAGCAAGCCCCGGGGAAGAATGCCCGGAGCAGGCTGACGAGCAGGCTCAACAAGCCGTCCAACCCGGCAACGAAGTTCCTCCCAACCCTGTCAGCGCGCTATGGGGTGGAGAGGGTGCCGTCAGGATGGTCACCAGCCAGGGGCGTGGCATGGCTTTGCTCTCCGATGCCAAGACAGAAAAGCATTCCCTGTTTTTAAGCAATGCAGAGGGAACCGCGTGGGATGCGATACCGCTACCGGATTTTGGCGAACAAGACAACGCAGGCTGCGGGGCGTGTGCTTTGCTGTCAGCTGCTGATCCGCGCGCGCCGGAACAGGATTTGATTTTTTTCCGCAAAGGCGCCATTGATCTGGACTTTATGGAAGATGAACTGGCAGAGCAAGCCGTGCGGGTCTGGGTGTGGGATGAAAAGGAAAAACGCTGGCAACCGGTACTGCAAAGCCAGGGCATGGCCGCCCGTTCCAGCATGCTGGCCCTGGGCGAGCCGCTGTCTTCAAAAGATGGAAAGCGGATGATGAGCGCGGGTTGGCATTTGCGCAATCCGGTGTTATGGCTGGAACCCTGAGGGTAAATAAAGAGCGCTCATTTTTTTAATCACAATTCATCTGTTAAAGGTTAATTGCGATGCTGACTCCGCCAGCCCCCAACGTGTTATCAAAGGTTCAAGCATGGATGATTCTCCAATCCCTCTACCCTAAAGCTTTAGCCACGAGTTCCTGCACATGAACGCGGATTTCATAAGCGCCCGCCCCCCACGTAACCCTCTCCCCCGCCCCTCTCCCACAAGTGGGCGAGGGGAGTGCCGATGGCCCCTCGGCCTGAGCTATCAACCGTAGCGCCGTTGCGCCTCAACCGCCAGCCCCGCACCAACGCTGCCGAACAGGTCTCCTTCCATGCGCCGGGCCTTGGGCAAGATTGCGACAATGCGTTCGCGCAGCATGGGCACGCCGCTGGCACCGCCGGTGAAGAATACCGTATCCACCGTCTCTCTCTTCACACCGGCCTTTGCCAGCAAGGTGCTGAGAGTGGTGCCGATCTGCTCGACCAACTCCGCCGACGCCTGTTCAAACTCGATGCGGGTCAGGGTGTGGCGCATGCCCGGTGAAAGCCTGTCCAGACGCAGGGTTGCGCTATCGCCGGCAGACAAGGCGATCTTGGCTTCTTCCACCTGCACGGCCAGCCAGTGGCCGGCGCGGTCTTCGATCAGCTTGAGCAATCGGTCCATGGCTTCGGGCGCCTGGGTGTCGAGGTAGAGTTCCTGCAGATCGTTCCAGGTGCGGCGGGTATAGGCCTGGTTGATGGTGTGCCAGGTGGCCAGGTTCATGTAGTAGCTGGAGGGCATGATCAGGCCGCGCTTGAGCAGGCTGCCGTGGCCCAGCAGAGGCATCACGCCTTCCAGGCTGAGTTGGCGGTCGAAGTTGGTGCCGCCGATGTGCACGCCGCCGTTGGCCAGCAGATCGTCGCGCCGGTCGGCTGCGAGTGCGCGTTGCGGCGAGAGGCGGATGAGGGAGAAGTCGGAGGTGCCGCCACCGATGTCGGCGATCAGCACCAGTTCTTCGCGCTCGATCTGGCATTCGTAGTGGTAGGCGGCAGCGATGGGCTCGTACTGGAAGCTCACCTCGCTAAAACCCGCGCTGCGCGCTATAGCTTCGAGCGTCGCCTCGGCCTTGTTGTCTGCTGCGGTGTCATCATCCACAAAAAACACCGGCCGGCCAAACACCGCCTGGCCGAATGAGCGATCTGCCGCCGCTTCGGTGCGGCGCTTGAGCTCGGTGATGAACTGGGTGAGCAATTCCATGTAGGGCAGCGAGCGCCCCTGGATTTCGGTTCTGCCCTCCATCAGATTGCTGCCCAGCAGGCTCTTCAAGGCGCGCATCAAACGGCCTTCGTAGCCTTGCAGATATTCGTCGAGGCCGGCCTGGCCGACGCTGGTGGTGTTCTCTTCGGCATTGAAAAAGATCACCGAGGGCAAAGTGGACTTGCCGTTTTCCAGCACCAGCAAAGGCGGCTGGCCGGGGCGCAGCCACCCTGCGGTGGAGTTGGAGGTGCCGAAATCGATGCCGCAGGCGCGGGCGGGAGCTTCAACAGACATGGGGCGCGAGTGGGCCTGGAAACAGGCCGATAAAAACGGGCAGCGATGCTAACGCCGATGCAGGGAAATGTCGAATGGATGGGACACGGCACGCATCGCGGCCACTTGAGCTACGTGATGAACTCGCATGATTCGCAGATCATAGCCCTCATGATTTCCTTCGTTAGGTACCATCACCTGCCAAACTGGTTTTTTTCGATATCCCTCTCGAATTCTTCAACCCATCTAGAGCCATCTCCAATCGGGTATTCCGCTTTCAGGTTAGTGGATTTTTGCGTGATCACGACAAACCCGGTAAGCGCCAATATCTCATCGGTCTTGGAGTCTGTGGTATCGGTCTGCGCCAGGTCAAAGTCTTCCGCCGGCAGGTTGAATCGCTTCAACACCGCCTGGAAATGATCTCTCTCGTCCTGCTCGATAAGATTCATCTGAATTCAGCGCCTCTCGTGTGGATCATGTTGGCACTAGCTGCGCGGAATGGCAATCACAATTGCCCGTTACCGGCTATTTTCATGCCTGATTCATCCTGAGGCCGCGGCAGCCGTTCAACTCTTCAGGCCTGCGTAATAGGCAACATAGGCAAGCACCTCGCGCGGAACAGAATACAGATCCCGCAGTTCGACATAATGCGCGTGCGCCGTACCCGCGACTTGCACGCCATTGCGCTTGAGCGCGAGCCTTGTGCGTGCGATGTGGAAGTATTGCGTGGCAACGATGGCCGAGGTCAGCTTGTTGGCGCGCATGTAGCTGGCCGCATTTCTGGCGGTGGCGGCCGTATCCACGCCCAGGCTGTCCTTGACTATCGCCGATGAGGGGACGCCATTCTTTGAAAGATAGCTGGACATGGCGACCGCCTCATCAAATCCTTCGCGCCCCTTGCCTCCGCTGACGAAGATGATGGATGCATGGTGCGCGTGAAACAGCTGGAGCGCAACGTCCAGCCTGGCCTGCAGCCGTGGGCTCGGGGTTCCATCAGGAGCCACGGCGTTTCCCGGCACGACGATCACGTCGGCGTCTGCCACTTCATCGTTAAGCCCCGTGACAACAATCGCCGCTGTCGCAAGAAGAAAGCAGCCAAGGGCAAGAAGGGAGAAAAGCTTTAGTCTTCGCATATTTTTATCGACGCATAAGATCGGGGGAAGATCAGCCAGATTCTATCGTACAGGGCTGCCTTATTTCAGGAACGGATACGGGCCATTTGTTTCATGCGCAGCTTTGCTCTTGTACCACTTTTGCCGCGCATTCCTGAATGTGCCATCGCCACGTGCGCGCTGGAAACTGTACAGGTACCTGCGGGATAAGGCAGGCATTTCGTAATCGACGGACAGTTCCGGCTCGCCCCCTGTATAGAGACGGAACCAGACCCCGGCAAGGTACAGGCCCGCGCCGCGCCCTGCTTCATGCCCTTCAACCCATCTGGAGACGAGCAGCCTGCATTCGCCCTCCACCGCATCGCAGCTGCCGGCCTTTGGCGCGAGAGTCTCCGCGAAGCTCAGGGAGCCGTATTCTTCTACATCAACAAACGGTGTCGCGTATCGCTTTGATATTGCCGCGGTCTTCCAGTAATCGACACCCATGCCATTGCTCACACTATCCATGACGGAAAGCAGATAGACCCTGTTGCCATCGAAGTCGCGACCGAATGCGTCCAGACGGAATGAATCGTCGGCAAAGAACATACCTGACATCTCCAATTGATACTCTTTGACCAGTTCTGCACCGGAGTCGACTCTGATCCTGGCGATGGCAGATTCCGGGTCATCCTGACAGGCACAGACTTCGACTTCATCGCTTGAGCCGGCGCAGTATGCCTCCGCCTTGCACCATGCAACCATAGTCTTCTTGAATGTGAACGCCGGCCTGCCGCAGGATTCCTGCGCCATCACCGAATGATCGCTTCCTCTCGCCACGTCGCAGGTAATCAGGCCGAACAGGCTGCAAAGCGAAATAATGATTTTCGACGTGGCTTTCATAATTTTTGGCGCTGTATAAGGCAATTGCGCCCGCATTCTATGCAGGATGTCACCATGCCTCAACCGTCAAAACGCATAGACCAAAACACACGTCATCGCCGTGGTGATTACCTGTCCGAAACATCCTGCCCGACAACTTTGCCTGAATCGGGCTGTCAAATTGCTGAGTCGGTTGAAACATCCAATTTACTCAGGAGGCCGCCATGGACAAGGAACTCTCATGTGACCTGACCTCAAAGACCTGCAAACCGTGCGAAGGCGGGACGCCTCCCATGGAGCAGGCAGAAATCACGCGCATGCTGGAAGCACTCAACGAGTGGGAACAGGCAGGCAAGGAAATCGCCAGGACCTTCCGCTTCAAGAACTATTACGAAACCATGGCGTTCGTGAATGCCATAGCGTGGATATCGCATCGGGAAGACCACCATCCTGATCTGGAAGTGGGCTACAACAAATGCCGCGTGCGCTATTCGACACATGCGATCGGCGGCCTGTCGGAAAATGATTTCATCTGCGCTGCGAAAATAGACAGCCTGCTCGAACTGTGAGGCCGACTCGGCGCGCTTTCCTGGCAAAGAAAGGAAATGAACCATGAAATATCCGGAATACGATCAGGACGGATTCCTGCTTGATCCATTGAGCTGGGATGAAGACCTTGCGCGCAGCATCGCGGCTGAAGAGGGCCTGATCGACCTTGACGAGGATCACTGGGCGATCATCCATTTCCTGCGCGATCACTATGTGAGCGGCGGGCTGCCGGCGGTCAGCCATGTTTGCCATGTCAACAGGCTGGATGACCTGTGCATGACGGACATGTTCCAGAGCGTCAGGTCCGCCTGGCGCATCGCCGGGCTGCCCAACCCGGGCGAGGAGGCCAAGGCGTATATGTAGGCCGGGACAGGATACCGGCCATGCCGGCTAATGTCTGGCGAGCACCCTGTAGCTGATGTGCGTGGCCAGCGGCGAGCTGCTGACCTGCTGCTGTTCCACAGCGAGTCTGCCGGGCGCGAGCTGCTCAAACAGGCGCAGACCGGCGCCCAGCATGACCGGCGCAACGTGCAGCGTAAGCTCGTCCACTGCGCCGGCATTGAGGTACTGGCAGATGGTGTCGGCGCCGCCGGAAATGCGCACGTCCTTGCCGCCGGCTGCGGCACGTGCCTGGCTGAGCGCGCTGTTTATGCCATCGGTGACAAAATGGAACGTGGTGCCGCCCTTGCGCACCCACGGCTCGCGCGGCTTGTGCGTGAGCACGAACACGGGCGCGCGGAACGGCGGATTCTCCGGCCAGCCCACCTCGCCCTCGTCAAACATATTCCTGCCCAGCACATACGCACCGGCGCGTGCGAACACCTGTTTGACCAGCACATCGTCGGCCGATTTCTCTCCGCCCGGCAGGCCTATCATCTCCGCGAAGGTCGCCGTATTGAACATCCATTGATGAATGCCGACACCGTTATCGCCCAGCGGGTTGCCGGGGCGGCGGTTGGTGCCGGCGATGAAGCCGTCCAGCGAGATGCCAACATCTACAAATACCTTGCTCATGTCATCGGCCCCCGGTGATTGTGAAGAAACACTGATCAGGTCAATGCGTGTCGTGCTGCCGCGCTCCCCTTATGACCTCCGCGACGCCGCAAGGTTTCGCCCGGCCAGGCCAGCCTAGTCCTCACTCCCCTTTCTCGGGCTGAAGGTGCGCGGAAAATACACGATCTCGTGCGGGCGGTTAAGGCGGTAAACCTGAGCCGGGCGATTGGGACCGGAACGCACCTTATCCACCGGCTCGACCAGATCGGCGGCAAACACGCGCGTGCGGAAGGCGCTCTTTTCCAGCGGGCGCTCCAGCACCACTTCGTACATGCGCTGCAGCTCGCTGAGGGTGAACTCGCGCGGCAGCAGGAAGGCGGGCAGCGAGGTGTACTCCACCTTGTTGCGCAGGCGCTGCACGGCGGCTTCCAGCAGCTTGGCGTGATCGAACGCCAGCTTCACGCGCACGCCCTGCTCTTGCAGCGGGAACCAGGCCGCGTTCGAATTGTTCGCCCCCTGCAGGGGCTGCTCCGGTGTGGGAATCAGGGCGAAGTAGACGTGGGTGGTGGACCAGCCGCGCGGGTCACGCTTGCTGCTGCCCCAGCTGCCCACCTGCTCCAGGTAGGGAGATCTGACGCCGGTCTTGTGCTGCAGCTTGCGCAGGGCGCAGCTTTCCAGGTCGGCATCCTGTTCCACATCGACAAAGCCGCCGGGCAGCGCCCACATGCCGGGACAGGGCTCGCCCGGCGCATCCGGCCGTGATACCAGCAGCACGTGCAGGCGCCCCTCCAGCACGGTGAAGATCACCACGTCCACGGTGGCCAGCGGGCGCACGATGCCTTGCACATCGACTGCATGCGTGCGTGACGCAACGGGGTTTTTCTGTTTCATGGCGGCTTCCTGAGTGATTTTTTCGCGACGGTGTTGACAGTGTATTTTGATTAGTGCTACTGTGCAACTAACTTAGTGTTACAGAACAACTAAGCAATCACGACAAGGAGGCCATCATGTTCGGCATACGCTTTATCAAGTCGCAACCCACCACTTACCTGATCGAATACAAGTCCGGCAAGATTGCGCGCCAGGGCGCCGGGCTGTCCCTCTTCTACTTTGCACCCACCACTACCCTGGTCGCCGTGCCTGCCGGCAGCCGCGACGAATCGTTCATCTTCCAGCAAGTGACTGCGGATTTTCAGACCATCACCGTGCAGGGCCAGGTGGCCTACCGCATCAGCGAGCCGGCCAAGGCGGCGGCGATGCTCAACTTTGCGCTGCGCGCCGACGGCAAGGGCTATGAGTCGGATGAGCCGGAGAAATTGCGCCAGCGCGTGTTGAGCGCGGTGGAGGTGTTGTCGCAGAAGTTCATCAAGTCGATTGCCTTGAAGGCTGCCCTGCTCGCCTCTGACCAGCTTGCCCGCGACATCGCCGGCGAGCTCAGGGTGTATCCGGAAATGACCGCACTCGGCGTCGACATCCAGGGCGTGTCGGTATTGGCGATCAAGCCCACACCAGAGACCGCGCGCGCACTGGAGGCCGAGGCGCGCGAGGTGATCCTGCGCCAGTCCGACGAGGCGATCTTCGTGCGCCGCAATGCGGCGATCGAAAACGAGCGCATCATCCGCGAGAGCGAGCTCGACACCGAGGTGGCGGTGGAGCAGAAGAAACGCACCATACGCGAAACCCAGATGGAGGCCGAGGCCAGCATACGGCGCAAGAAACAGGAATTGCGCGACATGGAGATGGATGCGGACATCGCGCTCGAGGAGAAACGCAAATCCTTCGTTGCCAAGAACGCGGAGAACACCAAGACCATCGCCGAGGCTGAGGCGCACAGGGTGGCTGCCGTGATGCAGGCGATGGAGAAGGCAGATCCGCGCGTGGTGCAGGCGCTCTCTGCGGCCGGCATGCAACCCGGGCAGCTGATTGCCCAGGCGTTTGTCGGCATCGCCGAAAGGGCGGACAAGATCGGGCAGTTCAACATGTCGCCCGACTTGCTCCAGACCTTGCTCGCTCAACCCAGCAATGCGGAGGCCGCAAATGGACGCACAGGCTGAACGCAAGGTCATCCTGGTGACCCGCAAGACCCGGCTGGAGGATCTGCTCATCCGCTTCCACACCCTGGCGCAGGCGAAGTTCTACATCGAGCACCTGGGTGCGGATTTTGCGGACTACGTGAAGGAGCACGAGAGCTACCTGGCCGCCAAACGCACCACGGTGGAGACACTGGAAGCTTACGGGCGTTACCAGATCATCGACCGCAGTTTCCTGCCCAACTTCCTGTTTGCGCCCAGCGACGTGGTCGTGTCCCTGGGGCAGGACGGGCTAGTGGCCAACACGGTCAAGTATCTGGATGGGCAGCCGCTGATCGGGCTCAACCCCGACCCGTACCGTTATGACGGCGTGCTGCTGCCTTTCGAGCCGCGCGACCTGAAGCTGATTCTGGGCGAGACCGTGCGCGAGCAGCGCCCGCACAAGGCGGTGAGCATGGCCCGTGCGACGCTCAGCGACCAGCAGGTGCTGTATGCGGTGAACGATCTGTTCATCGGGCCGAAGTCGCACACCTCGGCGCGCTACGAAATCCAGTCTGGCAAGCAGAAGGAGGTGCAGTCTTCCAGCGGCATCATCGTCTCCACCGGCCTGGGCTCAACCGGCTGGATGAAGAGCGTGGTGGCGGGTTCATTCGGCGTGGTGACCGGCTTGATGCGCAGCAAGCCGGTCGACTACCCCTACCGGCCTGCGGCCTGGGACAGCGATCACCTGCAGTTCGCCGTGCGCGAGCCCTTCCCCAGCCGGACCTCAGCGGCCAGGCTGGTGTTCGGCGAAGTGAAGGCTGACCAGCCACTGACCCTGTCATCGCTGATGCCGGAAAACGGCGTGATCTTCAGCGACGGGATCGAGGCGGATTTTCTGGATTTCAATTCAGGCGCCAGGGCGGTGATCACCCTGGCGGAGAAGCAGGGGCGGCTGGTCGTGTGAGCCATCGGGTTGTATGGCTCACATGCGTCTGATACCAAGAAAAGCGTAGCGAGGATGGTCAGCTGCAAGGCGCGCGGAACGCAGCGACCGAAACATATCTTGTAGATAGGCGAGGAAGCGAGTACCGCGCAACACCGCAGATGACCACCGCAGTAGCTTTTAGTGCATGCGCTCTTCCAGCTTGCGCAGCCGCTCTTCCACATACACGATCTCTTCCATGTCCAGCGGCACGGTCATTTTCATGGCGATGAAAAAGCCCTGGATCTGGCCGAACATCTGGCGGATGGCGGCGGGGTCGCCATTGGTGAGCACTTCCATCTTTGCGGCCGAGTACAGCTCCTCAAAGGTGTCGATCATTTCTTCTTTCAGTTCGTCCTGCGCAATCATTCACTTCTCCTGACATTTCAGCGGAATATCTTCTGATTCCAGCAAACTTCGGATTATGCCCTAGCCGCCGGGAAATCCGGCTGCAAAATGGCGCTACACAGCCGGGCGGGACGCGAGTATCCACGCGAGTACCAGGGAGATGCCGGCGCCTCAGGCGGCCGCCTCTGCGGGCAGATCAACGGTAAAGGTCGAGCCCTTGTCAGCTTCGCTGCTCACCGCGATGGTGCCGCCATAGCGTGCCACCAGCGTATAGCTGATGGAAAGCCCGAGACCGGTGCCCTCGCCCTTCTTGGTGCTGTAGAAGGGATCGAAGATGCGACCCAGGTTGGCCGCTGCGATACCCACACCCGTGTCGCCGACCATAATCTGCACGCCCCTGCTGCCCCATGTGCGGGTGGCGAGGGTGAGCGTGCCGCCGTGCGGCATGGCGTGCAAGGCGTTGACGATGAGGTTGATCATCACCTGCTGCAATTCGTTGCGGTTGATGCTGGCCGTGCAGGTGGTGGCGCAGTCCTTGACCACGGCGACCTGGGCCCTGTTGAATTGATGGCGCACCAGGATCAGGCTGTCTTCCAGCAGCTGGTTCACATCCACCGCTTCGACGTAGCCCGCATACTCGGTAGGGCGGGCGAATTGCAGCAGCTTGGTGACCATCAGCTGAATGCGGTTGACCTGCTGGTTGATGAGGGCGATCTCGCCGGCCACCGACTGTGCATCCTTACCCAGCACGTCGCGCAGCACGTCCAGATTGCCCTGGATGACGGCAACCGGATTGTTGATTTCGTGCGCCACGCTGGCGGTGATCTCGCCGATGGCGGCGAGCTTTTCCGCCATCACCAGCTGGCGCTGGGCTTCCAGCAATTTGTCGTTCGCCTCCTGCAGGCTGAGGGTGCGCTCGGCCACTTTGCGGTCCAGCTCATTGCCCCAGGCCTCCAGCTCCTTGCTGCGCTGGTTGAGCAGGTCCAGCAGCATGTCGAGGTGGCGGGCGACACGGCCGATTTCGTTGTCCGATTCGACGTTGCCGGTACGCGCATGCATGTCGCCCGACTCCACCGCAGAAATGGTTGCATTCATCTGCTCCAGCGGCGTGAAGATGCTGCGCGCCCAGCGCCAGGCCAGCCATATGCCGCCGAAACCGATGGCGGCGAAGATCAGCAGGATTGCGGACAGGGCCATGACCAGCACGTCCCGGTATGGCCGCTCCAGATAGCCCACGTAGAGCATGCCCACCGCCTGATTGCGGCTGTTCAGGATCGGCTCGTACGCCGAGATGTACCAGTCCTTCACCACGAAGGCGCGGTCATACCAGGTCTTGCCCTCACCCAGCACCTTGTCGCGCACCGATTGGGAGACGCGCGTTCCCAGCGCGCGCTGGCCTTCGAACAGGCGCACGTTGGTGGCGATGCGCACATCGTCGAGGAACAGCGTTGCCGTGCCTTCACTGCGCGCAAGCAGGGTGCCGGGGCGATAGACCAGGGCATTGATGTCGTCAACGAACCCCAGGTTCTGGTTGAGCAGCATGCCGCCTTCGAGCACGCCGAGCAGCTTGCCGCCCTCATCGAACACCGGCGCCGCGGTGTGGATGACCATGCCGCGCTTTTCCACGGTGCGGTCCGTGGGCGCCGCATTGGGTGTGGGCACCAGCGGCAGGTAGGCGTTGGCGAGCGGATTGATACCCAGGGCCGCCAGATGCTCGGAGCTGAAGATATCGATGGCCGTGGCCGCCTTGCCCTTCAGCGCCGTGCGCAGCACCGGCCATTCCGACGTCGGCCTGGGCTGTGGAACCAGGCGCAGGAAATCCAGCTGCAACTCGGCGCGCTTCCTGTCGAGGAAGGCTTGCAGCGCCTCGCCCCGCTTGCCGACGATATGCGATACCAGGCTGTTCGACTCGGCCAGGCCCGCGGTGTCCTTGCCCACCCGCTCGATGATGCGGTGGAAGTATTGGTCCGCCACGGCCAGATCGCTGATGACCTTGAAGTCGAGCAGCCGCTGGTAATAGGCGTATCCGCCGTAGGTGGAAAGCAGCAACAGGGTGAACAGCGCGAGCAGCAGGGGCAGCAGGACCAGCGCAAGCAACTTGCTGCGAATCGAAGTGCGCAGGCGCCGGAGCAGGTTCATGAGCGGAGGATTTCCGATATGGTTAGGTGGCTACTGCACACCCCATTCGGCGCACTTGCGATCCAGCGTCTTGCGCGAAATGTTGAGGCGGCGCGCCGCTTCGGTCTTGTTGCCGGACATGGCCGACAGCACGCTCAGGATGTGGCGCTTCTCCACCGCCTCCAGCGACTCGCCCTGCTCCGGCTCCGCAGCGGCGGCCGCCGTTGTCTCATTGCCGAGGCAGGCATCAGGCACGCGCCCGAGTATCAGCGTGCGTTCGATCACGTTGCGCAGCTCGCGCGCGTTGCCCGGCCAGCCGTAACGCCGCATCTTGTCCAGCGTCCCCGCGTCGAGCGTCACGGGAGTCATGGCCATCCTGGCGGCCAGCAGGTGCATGAAGTGCAGCGCCAGCGGCGCAATGTCTTCTGGCCTCTCGCGCAGCGGCGGGAGGTGGATGTTGATCACGTCCAGGCGGAAATACAGGTCCTGACGAAAGCTGCCGTTCTTGACGTGGTCGGCGAGTGCGCGGTTGGTGGCGGCGATGATGCGCACATCCACCGGGATTTCCATGTCCGAGCCGACCGGGCGGATTTTCTTCTCGTCCAGCACACGCAGCAGTTTGGCCTGCAGGTTGAGCGGCATTTCGCCCACCTCATCCAGGAACAGCGTGCCGCCCTGCGCATAGAAGAACAGGCCTTCGCGCGCGCCCGCCGCCCCGGTGAACGCGCCCTTGCTGTGGCCGAACAGTTCGCTCTCGATCAGCTCGGGCGCAATCGCACCGCAGTTGATCGCGACAAACGGGCGCGCCGCGCGCTGGCTGAACTGGTGCAGTGCGCGCGCCACCACTTCCTTGCCGGTGCCTGATTCGCCAGTGATCAGCACGGTGCTGGGCAAGGGCGCCAGGCGCTGCACCAGGCTCTTGATCTCCTGCAGCGCCTGCGATTCGCCCACCATCGAAAAATGATCCGGCTCGCTTTCACAATGGCTGGCGATGGCGCGCTTGAGCAGGAAGTTCTCGCGCTTCAGTTGCGCGCGGTCGAAGCAGCGGTTGATCGCGCCCAGCAGCTGGTCGATGCGGAAGGGCTTGAGGATGAAGTCGGAAGCGCCGCCGCGCAGCGCGCCGATGGCGGTGTCGAGATCGGCAAATGCGGTGATCAGGATCACGTCCTGGTGATAGCCCAGCGCGCGCAGCTCGTGCAGCCACTCCACGCCGGACTTGCCGGGCAAGGCGATGTCGAGGATCAGCAGGTCGAACGGCTTTTCGTCGATCAGCCGCGTGGCCTCCTCCACGCTGGCGGCCGCGGCCACCTGGCCGCAGCGCGCAGACAGCGCACGGGTGAGGAAGCTGCGCATGCCGGGCTCGTCATCCACCACCAGCACGCTGGATTGTGGCCAGGAACCAAAACTATCGGGGACATCCGCCTCTTCTGCGGACACTGCTGGCAATTCAGTAGCGGGAGAAGAAGCGTACATGACACCTCCGAATTTGCGAAAAATTCTTCTTTCATTCTCGCCCCTGCCGGGACATTTTGTCCATCCATTAAAGATCCCGGGCAAAAATTGCGACAAATTGTCCATGCCCCACGCATAAATATTTTCAACACATTGTATTTATGGAGAATCCAGATATGGCACAGCTTATGCTTGAGAAACGTTATCTGGTATCCAATTCCGGGTGCCGGCGTTGTGCTTGGGAGAAAACAACATGCAAGTCACCAGACGGCAGTTCTTCAAGGTCTGTGCTGCAGGAGTGGGAAGCTCCAGTTTGGCGATGCTGGGTTTTGCGCCAAACAATGCATTGGCCGAGGTACGCACGTTCAAGCTGGCACGCTCCACCGAAACACGCAATACCTGTCCCTATTGCTCGGTGTCGTGCGGCCTGCTGATCTACAGCCATGGCGACAATGCCAAGAACGCGCACGGCTCGATCATCCACATCGAGGGCGACCCGGATCACCCGGTCAATCGCGGCACGCTGTGCCCCAAAGGCGCCGGCCTGCTCGATTTCGTGCACAGCGACAGCCGCCTGAGATATCCCGAATACCGGGCACCCGGCAGCAAGGAGTGGAAGCGCATCTCCTGGGAAGATGCGTTTAGCCGCATCGCCAAGCTGATGAAGGAAGATCGCGACAAGAATTTCGAGACCAGGAACAAGGACGGGGGCCTGGTGAACCGCTGGCTCACCACCGGCTTCCTCGCCGCATCGGCCTCCAGCAACGAAACAGGCTACATCACACAAAAGGTGGTGCGCAGCCTGGGAATGCTCGCATTCGACAACCAGGCGCGTGTATGACACGGTCCGACGGTGGCAAGTCTTGCCCCGACGTTTGGCCGCGGCGCCATGACCAACTCCTGGGTCGATATCAAGAACGCCGATCTGGTGCTCATCATGGGCGGCAATGCTGCCGAGGCGCATCCCTGCGGCTTCAAGTGGGTGACCGAGGCCAAGGCGCACAACAAGGCCCGCCTGATCGTGGTGGACCCGCGCTTCACGCGCTCTGCCGCAATGGCCGACTTCTACGCGCCGATCCGTACGGGTACGGACATTGCGTTCCTGGGCGGCGTGATCAATTACCTGCTGAGCAACGACAAGATCCAGCATGAGTACGCGAGGAGCTACACCGATTTCTCCTTCCTGGTGAACAAGGATTTCAAATTCGTGAACGGTCTTTTCTCCGGCTACAACGCGGACAAACACAAGTACGAAGACAAGGCCAGCTGGAGCTACCAGAAGGGCGCGGACGGCTTCGTCAAGACCGATCCGAGCCTGCGCGATCCGCACTGCGTGTATCAGCTGATGAAGGCGCACTACTCGCGCTATACGCCGGAGAAGGTGAGCGAAATCTGCGGCACGCCGAAGGATGCCTTCCTGAAAGTGTGCGAGATGATCGCCAGCACCTCGACGCCCGACAGAACCATGACCATCATGTATGCCCTGGGCTGGACCCAGCACTCGCAGGGCTCGCAGATGATCCGCACCGGCGCGATGGTGCAGCTGCTGCTGGGCAACATCGGCGTGCCGGGCGGCGGCATGAATGCCTTGCGCGGGCACTCCAACATCCAGGGCCTGACCGATCTGGGCCTGCTCTCCAACCTGCTGCCGGGATACATGACGCTGCCCAACGAGAGCGAGCAGGATTTCGACAAGTACCTGGAAACGCGCACCCTGAAGCCGTTGCGCGCCAACCAGATGAGCTACTGGCAGAACTATCCGAAGTTCTTCATCAGCAACATGAAATCCTGGTTTGGCGATGAAGCGACTGCGGAGAACCGCTGGGGCTATGACATGCTGCCCAAGCTGGACAAGGTGCACGACATGCTGCAGGTGTTCGAGGACATGAACAACGGCAAGGTGAACGGCTACATCTGCCAGGGCTTCAACCCGCTTGCCTCCGCACCCTGCAAGGTCAAGGTGTCGGGTGCGCTATCCAAGCTCAAGTATCTGGTCATCATCGATCCCCTGGCGACAGAAACCTCCGAGTTCTGGCAGAACCACGGCGAATACAATGACGTCAATCCGGGCGAGATCCAGACCGAAGTGTTCCGCCTCCCCTCCACCTGCTTTGCGGAAGAAGATGGCTCGCTGGTGAACTCGTCGCGCTGGCTGCAGTGGCACTGGAAAGCTGCCGAGCCGCCGGGTGAAGCCAAGGGCGATGCCGAAATCATCGCCGGCATCTTCCTCAGGCTGAAGGCGATGTACAAGAAGGATGGCGGCGCCTACCCCGCGCCCATCATGCGCCTGACCTGGAACCACAAGATTCCCGACGCGCCTTCTGCGGAAGAGCTGGCCCGGGAGTATTCCGGCAAGGCGCTGAAGGATGTGACGGACCCCAAGGACAAGACCAGGGTACTGGTGAAAGCCGGCGAGCAGCTGAATGGCTTCGGCGAGCTGCGCGATGACGGCTCCACCGCCAGCGGCAACTGGCTCTTCTGCGGCGCATGGTCGGAAAAGGGCAACCTGATGGCGCGGCGCGACAATTCCGATCCCTACGGCATCGGCCAGCACCTGAACTGGGCATATTCGTGGCCAGCCAACCGGCGCATCATGTACAACCGTGCATCGTGCGACCCGGGCGGCAAGCCGTGGAGTGCAAGACACAAGCTGATCGCGTGGAATTCCGCAACGGGCAAGTGGGCCGGCGCAGACGTGCCGGACATGCGGCCGGATGCGTCACCGGGCGAGAACGTGGGGCCGTTCATCATGAACCCGGAAGGCGTGGCGCGCTTCTTTGCCCTCGACAAGATGGCGGAAGGCCCATTCCCCGAGCACTACGAGCCGCTGGAATCCCCCCTCGCCAACAACCCCATGCATCCGGACAACCCGCTGGCACGCGCCAACCCGGCAGCACGTGTGTTCAAGTCGGACAAGGATACGTTCGGCACGGTGGACAAGTTCCCCTACATTGGCACGACCTACCGCCTCACCGAGCACTTCCACTTCTGGACCAAACACGCCAGGCTCAATGCCGTCGTGCAGCCGGAACAGTTTGTGGAAATCGGCGAAGAACTGGCCAGGGAAAAGGGCATCAAGGCGGGCGACCATGTGAGAGTGAAATCCATGCGCGGTTTCATCCTGGCGATTGCCGTGGTGACCAAGCGACTGCAAGCCATGACGGTAGCGGGCAAGAAGGTCCACCATGTGGGCATGCCCATCCACTGGGGCTTCATGGGGGTAGCCAAGAATGGTTACATCACCAACACATTGACGCCATTCGTCGGTGATGCGAACGCGCAGACTCCCGAGTTCAAGTCCTTCCTCGTCGACATTGAAAAGGTCTAGTGCATGAAATATGCACTAGACCTTTCAGTGAAGGCTAACGTCTCGCGTAGCGAGAGGTTAAGCCGGAGCTAAAAGGCTTAATGAAGTGTGCGCCAGATCTTTCAGTGAACGCTGACGTCTCGCGCAGCGAGCCGTCAGGCCGGAACTAAAAACAGGAGATAACCATGGCACTGCAATCACTCAATATCAAGGCACGCTCCGCCACCACCACCCCGCCCCCGTCTGCGCGCGGCAGCGCAATCGAGGTGGCCAAGCTGATCGACATCTCCAAGTGCATAGGCTGCAAGGCTTGCCAGGTGGCGTGCATGGAGTGGAACGACCTGCGCGACGAGGTGGGCAGCAACGCGGGCGTGTATGACAACCCGCGCGACCTTACCGCACAGTCGTGGACCGTGATGCGCTACTCCGAAGTGGAGGTGCAGCAGGGCAAGCTCGAATGGCTGATCCGCAAGGACGGCTGCATGCATTGCGCCGACCCGGGCTGCCTCAAGGCCTGCCCGGCACCGGGCGCCATCGTGCAGTACGCAAACGGCATCGTGGATTTCCATGAGGAGAACTGCATCGGTTGCGGCTACTGCATCACCGGCTGCCCGTTCAACATCCCGCGCATCTCGAACAAGGACAGCAAGGCGTACAAGTGCACCCTGTGCTCGGACCGTGTCGCGGTGGGCATGGAGCCGGCCTGCGTAAAGACCTGCCCCACCGGCGCGATCGTGTTCGGCTCCAAGGAGGACATGCAAGAACATGCCGCAGGCCGCATCGCCGACCTGAAGGAACGCGGCTTCGAGCAGGCCGGCTTGTACGATCCGCAGGGAGTGGGCGGCACGCACGTGATGTATGTGCTGCAGCACGCCGACCAGCCCGGGCTCTATGCGGGCCTGCCCAAGGACCCGAGCATCAGCCCGATGGTGTCGGTGTGGAAAGGCGTCACCAAGCCGGTGCTGTCGCTGGGCCTCGGGCTGATGGCGCTGGCCGGCTTCTTCCATTATGTGACCGCCGGCCCCAAGGAAGTGGACGAAGAGGAAACCGAAGCATGAGCCGCACACCGTGCCGATCTCATTCAGGAGAATGCCATGACTAAACCGCAACTGATCAATCGCTACACCGCACAGGAGCGCAAGAATCACTGGGCCGTGGCGATCTGTTTCATCCTGCTTGCCCTGTCCGGCCTGGCGCTGTTCCACCCGGCCTTCTTCTTCCTCACCAGCCTGTTTGGCGGCGGGGTGTGGGCGCGCATCCTGCATCCCTTCATCGGCGTAATCCTGTTTGCGCTGTTCATGTACATGGCGCGCGGATTTGCACCACACAACCGGATCACCGATGCAGACCGTGAGTGGATGGGCCACATCAAGGATGTGCTGTGCAACAGGGACGACAAGCTGCCGGAAGTGGGCAAGTACAACGCCGGGCAGAAATACCTGTTCTGGACGCTGGTGACCTGCATCCCGGTGCTGTTCGTGTCGGGCGTCGTCATCTGGCAGCCCTACTTCGCGGCCGGCATGCCGGTAGATTTGTTGCGCATTGCGGTGCTTGTGCATGCGCTCGCCGCCTTTGTGGCGATCGCCACCATCATCGTGCACATCTATGCCGCAATCTGGGTGAAGGGTTCGATACGCGCCATGACACGTGGCACCGTGAGCAAGGCATGGGCACGCCATCACCATGCAGGCTGGTACAAGGAAATTTCCAAATAATCCATGAGCACAACGACCATCCTCGAACCTGGGCAGATCGAAGCGACGGCGGGAGACATCCCGGCGCTGCTGACACCGCCCGCCGATCTGTTTGCATCACGCGCCAGACGTTTGCGCCAACTGGCGTCAGGCCACAGCCTGGCAGATTATCTGCATTTCATCGCCAGGCTGGCGGACGCACAGCACGCCGCGCTGCGAAGTATCAGCGCGCCGCTGCCCGCTGCGGCCTTCCTGGCACGGTGCAGTGAACACCAGATGCCGCCGCTCGCTCCCGCCGGCTGGCGGCGCGATCCCGCGTGGCTGCAAGTGCTGGATGAGCTGGTGAAGACCATGATGACGGACGCACCAGCGCCTGCCCGTACCGCCTTGCAGGGCTTGACCGACAAGGGACACGACTGGGCCGAGGCGCAGGCAGACCTCTTGCTGGGCGGAAACTTCGACGGCCTGGACATGGCCTGCGCACCGCTGATCGGCGCGGCCTTGCAGGTGTACTGGACGCATCTTTCCCGCTCGCTCAGGCCGGAACAGGTCGCGCTGCCTGAACAGCCCAACCTGTGCCCCGTGTGCGGCAGCCATCCGGTTGCGTCGGTGGTGCGCATCGGCGGCAACGTCAGCGGCCTGCGCTACCTGCAATGCACCCTGTGCAGCTCGGAGTGGCATGTAGTGCGCGCAAAGTGCAGCAACTGCGACAACACCCGCGACATCAGCTACTACAACATTGAGGCGGATGCCGGCGTGGTACGCGCGGAAAGCTGCCCCGAGTGCCAGAGCTATCTCAAGGTCGTGCATATGGACAAGGATCCGCACGCCGAGGCCTGCGCCGATGACCTCGCCTCGTTCGCCCTTGACTGGCTGATGGGCGAACAGGGCCTGGGCCGCAACGGCATCAATCTGCTGATGCTGCATGGGGCAGACGGCGGCGCTTAGCCGTACGGAGTTCTTTTTGAAGAGTCTGTTTGGAAATTTCACGTGAGCCAGATTGGCGGGAAAGTCTATCGTGCATAGCGCCCCAAACCTTCGACCACCAGCAGTAGATCGCATCCTCAATTGGCCATCGGTCGTCGCCCTGATCGACCAGCATGGCCGCCAGCCGGTACTCGACGCGGTGCGCGCGCTGCTGGCGCAGCTGCGCACGCAGGCACCCACGGCCGCCGACTACGGCGAAGCCGCCATTGCAGCGCAGCTAGAAGCCGGCCTGGCCGAGCGCAATGCGCCGCGCTTGCGCCGCGTGTTCAACCTCACCGGCACGGTGCTGCACACCAATCTCGGGCGCGCGCCGCTGCCGGAAGAAGCGGTGAATGCGATGGTTATGGCCGCGCGCCACCCCTGCGCGCTGGAATACGACCTCGACAACGGCGGTCGCGGCGACCGCGACGACGTGGTGGAGGACTTGCTCAGGGAACTCACCGGGGCCGAAGCCGCCACGGTGGTCAACAACAATGCGGCGGCGGTATTCCTGCTGCTCAACTCGCTGGGCCTGCGCAAGGAGGTGATCGTCTCGCGCGGCGAGCTGGTGGAGATAGGCGGCTCCTTCCGTGTGCCGGACATCATGAGCCGCGCCGGCGCAAAACTGCGCGAGGTGGGCACCACCAACCGTACCCACCTGCGCGACTTCGAGGAGGCCATCACGCCGCGCACCGCCATGCTGATGAAGGTGCACACCAGCAATTACGCCGTGCAGGGCTTCACTGCCAGCGTGGCGGAAGAAAAACTGGCCGCTGTTGCCCACCTGCGCCAGCTCCCCTTCGTGGTCGACCTCGGCAGCGGCACGCTGGTTGACCTGTCGCGCTGGGGCCTGCAGCATGAACCCACGCCGCAGGAATCGCTGTCCGCCGGCGCCGACCTGGTCACCTTCAGCGGCGACAAACTGCTGGGCGGGCCGCAGGCCGGCATCCTGGTCGGGCGCGCAGACCTGATCCGCAAGATCAAAAGGAACCCGCTCAAGCGCGCATTGCGCGTGGGCAAGATCACCCTCGCCGCGCTGGAGGCTGTGCTGCATCTGTACCGCGATACCGACCGCCTGCCCGAACGCCTCACCGCGCTGCGCCTGCTGACACGTGCGCCCGATGAGATCGCGACACAGGCACAGCGGTTGCTGCCCGCCACACAACTTGCGCTGTCGCCCTGGAAGGTGAGCGTCGCGGTCGAACCTGCCCTGAGCCAGATCGGCAGCGGCTCGCTGCCCGTCGAGCGCCTGCCCAGCGCCGCACTGGTGGTGACTCCGTCTGGCCGCAAAGGCGGCGTGCTGCACGAGATCGAAGCTGCGCTGCGCGGCCTGCCCATCCCCGTCATCGGCCGCATCGCCGACGGCGCACTGCGCCTCGATCTGCGCTGCCTGCAGCATGAGACGGAATTTGTCGAACAACTGTCTCAACTCTCCGCGCAATGATCATCGGCACCGCAGGGCACATCGATCACGGCAAGACCACCCTGGTGCACGCGCTCACCGGGGTCGACACCGATCGCCTGAAGGAAGAGAAGGAACGCGGCATCACCATCGAGCTGGGCTACGCCTATCAGGCGCTGGAGGGCGGCGAAGTTCTGGGTTATATCGATGTGCCAGGACATGAACGCTTCATCCACACCATGCTGGCAGGCGCAGCCGGCATCGATTTTGCCCTGCTGGTGGTGGCCGCCGACGACGGCGTGATGCCGCAAACGCGCGAACATCTGGACATCATCAACCTAATGGGTGTGGCGCATGGCGCCGTCGCTCTCACCAAGATTGACCGCGCCAGTGCCGCGCGCGTGGGCGAAGTCGACATTGCAGTGCGTGAACTTCTCGCCGCCACGGCACTGCATGCGGCGCCTGTGTTCCCGCTGTCTGCCGTCACCGGACAGGGCGTGGATGCACTGCGTAACCATCTGCACCAGGCTGCGGCCCGTTTCAGCCTGTCGGGCGCACAAGGGCATTTTCGCCTGGCGGTGGATCGCAGCTTCTCCCTGCAGGGCATAGGCACCGTCGTCACCGGCACCGTGTTCTCAGGGAAAGTGCATATTGATGAGGAGCTGATCACCAGCCCCGGCGGCCACCCGGTGCGGGTGCGCAGCCTGCACGTGCAGAACCGCCCGGCGCAGAGCGGGCGCGCAGGAGAGCGTTGCGCACTGAGTCTGGTCGGGGTGGACAAGTCGCAGATTGTGCGCGGCGACTGGATCGTCGCCAGCGATCTGCATGCGCCGACGGACCGCTTCGATGCGCGCATCACGCTTTCTGCCAACGCACCGCATGCACTCAGGCACTGGTCGCCGGTGCACCTGCACCTTGGCGCCAGCCACGTGATGGCACGCGTCGCGCTGCTGCAGGATGAGCCGCTGGCAGCAGGCGCAACCGCCTTGGCCCAGCTGGTGCTGGACCAGCCGATGGGCGCGCTGCATGGCGACGCCTTTGTCCTGCGCGATGCCGAAGCGCGCCATACGCTGGGCGGCGGCAGCGTACTCGATCCGTGGGCGCCGGCGCGTCACCGCAAGACGACGCAGCGCCTGGCGGTGCTTGCCGCATTGCAGCATGAGGAGCCACGCCAGCGCCTGCATGCCCTGCTGCCCGCCGCCGAATGGGGACTGGACCTGGGCCAGCTCAGCCGCTCGTGGAATCTTGCGGACCTGCGTTCTTTGCTGCCAGCAAACGCTACCGTGATCGGCGGCGAAAAACAGGCCTGCGCTTTTGACATGGCGCGCTGGCAATCACTGCGTGAGCGCTTGCTGCAGCGCATGGCGGAACATCACCAGAAGAATCCGGACGAGATCGGCCTCAATGCGGCGCGCACGCGGCGCATGTTCCTGAACAGGCTGCCGACGCCGGCGTTCAACGAGTTGACCCAGGATTTGCTCAGGTCGGGCCAGCTGGCGCGCAGCGGCACATGGCTGCACTTGCCCGAACATCGCATCGTGCTGAGTGCTGCCGAACAGGTGCTGCACGAGCGCATTCGCCCGTGGCTGCAGGAGTCACCGCTCGATCCGCCGTGGGTGCGCGATCTGGCGAAGCGTGCGGGGGTAGAAGAAATGCGCATGCGCCAGCTGATGCTGAAACTGGCACGCAGCGGCGAGGTGTTCCAGGTGGTGCGCGACCTGTTCTATCTGAACCAGACGCTGATCCGCCTGGCCGACATGGTGCGCGAGCTGGAGGTAGGGCAAGGAGCGGTGCGGGCGGCAGAGCTGCGTGACAAGAGCGGCATCGGCCGCAAACGCGTCATTCAGCTGCTGGAGTTTTTTGATCGGGTGGGTTTCACGCGGCGGGTCAAAGAGGCACACTGTGTGCGCAACCCGGATCTGTTTTATAGTGCACAGGAACACGCAGTGCACTGAGAGTTCTGGAAGGAATTCGTTCCTGGTGGGGCGGCCGGGCTTCAAACCCGGTTGGGGGTGTCAGCCACTCCCGGGTGGGTTCGACTCCCTCTTCCTTCCGCCAATTTTTCGGTCCGGGTAGGGTATATCCCCGGCCGCAGCCCTCGGCAGAAGACGCATCGATCATTTGCCAATACAAAAACCCACCAGGCAGGGCCTGATGGGTTTTTCGTTGCATCCACGACTGTTTCGTGCAAGCGCCCGAAACCCAGGCTGGTCTTACTTCAGCTTGGTTTCTTTGTAGGCGACGTGCTTGCGCGCAACCGGATCAAATTTCTTGATCTCGATTTTTTCGGGAGTGGTGCGCTTATTCTTGGTGGTGGTATAGAAATGACCTGTACCAGCACTGGATTCCAGTTTGATTTTTTCACGCATGATAGCTATTCCTTAGACCTTTTCGCCGCGAGCGCGCATTTCAAACAGCACGGCATCGATACCATTCTTGTCGATCGTGCGCAGACCGGCATTGGACAGACGCAGGGACACATAGCGACCCTCGCTCTCTACCCACAAACGACGACGCTGCAGATTCGGCAGGAAACGACGCTTGGTTTTGTTGTTCGCGTGAGACACATTATTGCCCACAGTGGTGCGCTTACCAGTTACTTGACAGACGCGTGCCATAGCAAATTACTCCAACCAGTTTTTCAAAGAGGCGCGATTCTACCCTATAAGTCCCAAGCTGTTCAAGCCGTTATTTCTCCCGGGGCGAGCGGCGCTCTGCCGGCCATGAATTTTGCCGGCATTGCCCGAAAGCCGTATGCAAGGCGCCCGATTGTGAAATCTTGCCATTCATATTCAATATATTACGCGCACACCCCACCACTGAACACCCGCAGAGGGCTCGGGCCACCGCCGGTGATCCTATATATAGTCGCCGGGTGTTACACTTCGGCCGACGCTGCCTGAAACCCCATATCCGGCAGATCAGACACCACGCCCGGCAGCAGATCCTGATGCCGGGGAACGACAACGCGAAGTAAGCACCTGCCCCGCCGGGGCATTCCTGATTGCATGCACACTCTTGAACAACTGCGCGCCGGAGCGCTGCACGGTATCCGGCGCCTGAATATTTCTGCCGGCCTGAGCGAGTTTCCGCGCGAAATCTTCACGCTGGCCGACACCCTGGAAATCCTCGACTTGTCCGGCAACCAGCTCAGCAGCCTGCCGCACGACCTGCCTCGCCTGCACCGGCTGCGCATCCTGTTCTGCTCAAACAACCAGTTCACCAGCCTGCCCGAGGTGCTGGGGCGCTGCCCGCGGCTGGAGATGGTGGGCTTCAAGGCCAACCGGATCGAGCGCGTGCCTGCTGCCGCCCTGTCGCCGCGACTGCGCTGGCTGATCCTCACCGACAACCGTATCGAGGTGCTCCCCGCCTCAATCGGCCAGTGCACGCAGCTGCAGAAGCTGATGCTGGCCGGTAACCGCTTGCGCGCGCTGCCGGCAGAGATGGCGGCCTGCACCAACCTCGAGCTGCTGCGCGTTGCCGCCAACCGGCTCGACTCGTTGCCGTACTGGCTGCTTGAACTGCCGCGCCTGTCGTGGCTGGCGTATGCGGGCAACCCCTTTTGCGCGGCCGATGAGGCATCCGCATTCGCGCGCTCGAAGGAGAGACGCATCGCGTGGGAGCACCTGCACCTGCAACGCAAACTCGGGGAAGGGGCCTCAGGGGTGATTCATCAGGCGGCGTTGCAGCTCAGGGAAAAGTCGCAAACGGTGGCGGTCAAACTGTTCAAGGGGGCACTCACCAGCGATGGCCTGCCACAACATGAAATGACCGCCTGCATCGCAGCCGGCACGCATCCCAACCTGATCGCCGTGCATGGCAAGGTGGCGGACCTTCCCACAGGTGGCGATGCGCTGGTGATGGATTTTATCGACGAACGCTTTCTCAATCTGGCCGGGCCGCCCAGCCTGGAGTCGTGCACGCGCGACTGCTATGCGGAGGACGCGCGCTTCAGCCTGCAGGATGCGCTGCAGATTGCGCTGGGCATTGCCTCGGCGGCAGAGCATCTGCATGCACAGGGCATCCTGCATGGCGACCTGTATGCGCACAACATTCTGCATGACGGCGCGGGCAAGGCATTGCTGGGCGACTTCGGCGCGGCCTCATTCCTTGCACATGATGATCAGCCGCGCGCCTTGGCGCTGCAACGCATCGAGGTGCGCGCCTTTGCCTGCCTGCTGGAAGAGCTGCTGATGCGCTGCGACGGTGCGGATGGCGAGCCCGACGTGCGCATTGCGCTTGCCGATTTGCAGGCCCGCTGTGCACATGCAAGCGCCCTGGAACGACCGCCCTTCGCCGCGATCAGGCACGTGCTGGCCAGCCTGCTGCAACAGGAGCGCCGCGCGTCCCGCGCAACAATCTAGGCCGTGAATAAAAAAGGCGGGCATCAGCCCGCCTTTCCGATTGCGCAATTGCCGCTTATTGCGTTACGCGTACTTTCTGCTCTTCCTTGATGGCATAGTGAACCTCGACGCGGCGGTTCTTGGCCCGACCCTCTGCACTGGCATTGTCAGCAATCGGATTGTCCGATCCCATGCCCTTGCTGCTGATGCGGTCCGCCGCCACACCTTTCTTGACCAGGTAGGCCTTCACCGCATCTGCACGCCCCTGCGAAAGCTTGATATTCTTCTGCACACTGCCCGTGCTGTCGGTATAGCCGATCACTTCCAGTCTGACCTCAGGCATCTTGTTCGCGGCATTCACCACCTCGTCCAGCTTGCTGCTTGCGCCCGGCAACAGCTTGCTGGAACCTGGCGCAAAGCTTGCGCCTTCCAGACGCACAGGCTTCTCGATAATGGAAGTTTTCCAGCTTTCCGTCGGCTGCGTCACCGGGGCTGGAGCAGGCGCTGGGGCGTGAGTCGGGGCAGGCGCCGCAACCGGCTCAGGCTTGGGCTCCACTTTGGGCGCCTCTTTCTTCACCAGCCCCGGATCGCATTCGGCAATCGCGGTAGCGGCCGACCAGTAAATCGTATGCCAGCATTCGCCAGAACTGTTCCTGACTATGCTTCCGCTGGCATCGGTCCAGTAACCGACATATCTGGTGTCTGCATATGCAGCGCTGCTGCACACAGAAGCAAGGGTGACGGTGCCAATCAGACCAGCAAGCAGTTTTGATGTAATCATGATGCCTCCGAAAATGATGGATGTGGACTGAAATCAACGCGCAGCTGCTCGCTCGGGAACAGGAAAGCAGAGCACCCGTGCAGGGTAGTAAATAAAGCAGCGGCCTGCAACGTATAGCCCTTTACGTCTCCAGGGTTTATCTGGGAAACGAATGCCTAGGGCAAATCGCTGAAGAACTGCGCCACGTCGTGGCTGGCAATGTTGCGCGCCAGCATCAGCGGAGACACGCCATGCAGGTTGGCCTTGCGCGGGTCGGCGCCGGCACTGCGCAAGAGTTCGATCAGCACGCCATTGCCCTTGGACGTAAACACGGCAGTCCACAAAGGCGTATTGCCATGCATGTCTGCCGCATCCACCTCGGCGCCTGCCGCGATCAGCAACTCGGCCACTTTTGCAGACTTGCTCTGCGCCGCGAAGTGCAAGGGAGACCAGCCGTCTTCATCGCGTGCATTCACATCCATGCCTGCGCCCAGCAGCCGCGCAACTTCCTCGTGATTGCCTGCGGATGCCGCGTAATGCAGCGGCGTGCAACCGCTCTGATCAACAGCGGGCAGCCCGCCTACGCCAGAAGAATTGCTCATTGATGTATCCCTCGATCAAAAGCGCAATTTTATACATAGCAACATGAATCTACTGCGCGAACTGACATCGGGTCGCGCGGTGCTCGGCATCCTCATGTACTGACATGTACACTCCGGTGCCTGTGCTCCGTGCTCCCCCAATGTCAGCCCGCTCGCTACGATTTCTGACGCCATGTATAGCAGGACAACACCGGGCTGCTTCAGCCAGCCATCGAAGCCCGTACGCTGTGGCGCTGGCTCATTTCAGCGAACCAGTTGGCGAGGTTGGGATGCGCCTTGCGCCAGTCTCGGTCTGCCTGGCGCAGATCGAGATAGATGAGCGCGCTGGTCAGCGCCAGGTCAGCCAGGCTGATGGCGTTGTCATAAATCCACTGGCGGTCACCCAGTTGAGAGGCAGCGTAAGCCAGTGCGCGCGTGATCGCGGCATTGTGCGTAGTGATCAGGCTGGCATCCTGCTTGTCCTGGGCACGCATGCTTTCCGTGCGCACCACGATGGCCGAGTCCATGATGCCGTCGGCCAGCGCTTCCCAGCGACGTACGATCATGCGCTCCAGCGCGCTGTCGCGCGGGATCAGGATGGGGGTATCATTCAGGTGATCGGCGTATTCGGCGATGACGGTGGAGTCGTAGACTGCGGTTTCGCTATCGACCACCAGCACCGGGATGCGCCCCAGGGGATTGAGCAGCGGCACGTGGCTGCCGGCCTCACCCGGTGAATCGACGATGTAAGTATGGGGGATGTTCTTTTCCAGCAGAACGAGACGTGCCTTGCGCACATAGGGGCTGGTGTTGGTTCCTAACAACTTCATGGAGCATCTCCTGTCATTGAAAATCACCCGCGCTGAGCATCGCGCTTTGGCCTGCATTATCCGACAGCACTGACCCTGTTAACAAGCATTTAATTCACTACATTATGCCTTTCCGCTCTCAGCCCGACGTGTACGCCGGAAATTGTTGGCAAGTCTGGTTTGACGGCTCGGCCCTGCCCAATCCGGGCCGCATCGGCCTTGGCATCGTCATCGTGTCGCCGGACGGGCGACGCATGGAACATGCGCTCGCGCCCGGCCTGCATGGCTGCAACAACCAGGCAGAGCTGCATGCCCTGTGCGCCGCCCTTGAGCTGGCCCATGCGGCGGGAGCACAACAGCTGCTGCTGCGAGGCGACAGCGATGTTGCCATCGCACATGTAAAGGGAAGCTCAAGCACGCAGATTGCCACGCTGGTCCCGCTGATCGAAGTTGCGCGCAACTGGCTGTCGCGCTTTGATCAGATTGAGCTGCAATGGGTGCCGCGTCACCGCAATGCGGAGGCGGATCGCCTGTGCCGGCAGGCGCTGGGGCTGGCCCAAAAGGAGGCAAAGCCTGATAATCGGCGCAAGAACAGGAAGCGCCGATAAGGGGCCATGCAGCTTTTCCGGGGAAAGCTGCCCGGTGACACGGGGTCATCCGGGACCGACCAGCCCCAGGCATGCAGCAAAGGAGGAACACCATGAGCACGCGCCCCGCCGGCAAGCGCACTTGCCTGTACAACACTGCCCAGCTTGAGCGGGTGCTCGATGCCATGGCCCAGCAAGCAGCCGGCCTGCTGGGCACGTCGACGCGGGTGATGGTGGCTGGCATCCTGCGCCGCGGTGCACCGCTGGCCAGCAGCCTGCACCACCGCCTTGCCGGTTTGCTGCCGCATGCCGAGCTGTCTTTGATGACTCTGCAGATCAAACGCTATGCCGACGACCTCACCCTGCTGCACCCGGAAACCCGCCTGACGGAAAGCACCGAGCTTGCTGCCCTCGATCTTTCCGGTGTCACCGTGCTGGTGGTGGACGATGTGATGTTTCACGGCCACTCCATGCTGCGCGCGGTGGAGTACCTGGCGCAAAAACAGGCTGCGGAAATCCGCACGGTCGTATTGGTGGACAGGGGCGCAGCCAGGCTGCCGGTGCGCAGCGACATCATCGGCGTGCGCCTTGACGTCGCGCCGTCCGACATCATTGAATGCAATGTGCCGCCCTATGAGGAAGAGCTGAAAATAGAACTGCTGCAACCCGGCCTTCAGCATGGTTGAAGTGACTTTGCGCGTCGTCTGCCCAAACCGGCTGCAGCTGCGTAATCAACACACATACATTTCGGTATCCACGCCCTCACCATGAACTCCACCCTGCAAGAATCCATCGCCCGTCAGCGCAATATCCTCAAAGGGTGGCTGTCCTCAGCGCTGATCCTGATCGCAGAGGATTGCAGACTGGCCTGGCCAGACCGCGCCGCCCTGGAAGCGCGCCTGCGGTCAGGCCTGGCCGAACTGCCCTACTGCAAATACCTTTACCTGCTGGACAGCAAGGCGCACCAGATCACCTCCAATGCATCCCGCAGCGGGCTGCTGGACAGCTACCACGGCCGCGATCGCAGCCAGCGCCCCTATATGGCACAGGCCCTGGCCGGGCACAACTTCTCCCTCTCCGATGCCTACATCAGCCACAATGCGCGACGCCCTTCGCTGACAGCGATACAGATCATTCACGACGGAAACGGCGAAGTGCTGGGCTATCTCGGCGCGGACTTCGACATGCGCGAGCTGCCGGCCACGCAGGCCCTGTACCAGCAGCCCAGCCAGTGGATGCAGCTCAAGGGGGATCCCGCAATCCGCTCCGGACTGTTCCACCAGGAGCGCGCGACCAGCCCGATGGATGAGCGCATCGAGCCGGTGCTGCACATCATCACCGAGCTGATGACCGTGCGCGGCGTATTCCACGCCAAGCTGCATTTCTCCAGCTCCCGCGCCACGCTCTGGTCAATCGACGACCCCTGTCGTTTCCGCATTCACGGCATCGAGGAACTCAGCAATCCGGATCTCTGTCTCGCTTATCCGCAGCGCGACTATCCTTCCGATGCCGACACCCCCGCGGATCAGATTCCGGCCATCCTGCAATGTTTTCGCGATCTGCGCTTCATGGACGAGACGATCTATTTGCGCTCCGGCATGCTGAACATCTTCAACGGCATGGTCGGCCTCACGTTTTCCTGCGACGGTTCGCACTACATGCCGTGGAGAGAGTTTCTGGAGAAGGATGTGGGCTTCTGGACGGGGGCGACTGCGGGTGCTTCAGGGCACTAGTTGACCGGTTCAAACCGCTTCACCAGCTTGCCCTCGAACTCCACCCATTCGAAGAACACGTCGCGTGGCCGCACCCAGGTGGCGCCATCCTGCGCTCGGTAGATGATCATGATGACTTCCGGGTCGGATTCCAGCTTCGCTTCACATACCAGCTCGTACATGCCGCCTTTGTAGTGTCGGTATTTCATCGCTCACCTGCCAGTCCATGTCGGGGGAAAGGAATCACATGCGAATGTCAAGTTTAGCACTCCGGCCTGAATGATGCGCAAACACGCTTATGCAAAACGCATTGAGGCATTTGACAACATCGGCGATTGTGCCAACATCTCGCACGCCTGTACTTTATGCTTCAGCCTCGCGACTCAACCATTGCAGACTCCATGCCCGTGACGCCCCCTCCCCATCCCCCCTCTGGCCGGCAACGCATCCTGATTGTCGAAGATGAACCGGCCATCGCCGATACGTTGAAATACGCGCTCACGACGGAGGGCTTCGAGGCCGAGCACTTCCTGCTCGGGCAGGAGGCACTGCAGGCCGTGCAGGATGGCACTTATGCCCTGGCCCTGCTGGACATTGGCCTGCCGGACATGAGTGGCACCGACCTGCTGCGTGACCTGCGCAGGCACTCGCCCATCCCGGTAATCTTCCTCACCGCCCGCAACAGCGAAATCGACCGGATCCTCGGGCTGGAGATCGGTGCAGACGACTATGTGAGCAAACCGTTCAGCCCGCGTGAAGTGGTGGCCCGTGTACGCACGGTGCTGCGCAGAGCCGTGGCCAGCACGAACGTCGCGCCCGCATCCCGTTTCCACGTTGACCCGCGCGCGCAGCGCATCCATTACCATGGCGTCCTGCTGACGCTGACGCGCTATGAATTCCTGCTGCTCAAGACCTTGCTGGAGCAACCGCTGCGCATCTTTTCGCGCATCCAGCTGATGCAGGAAATCTGGGCTGCGCCGGATCACAGCCTGGAACGCACAGTGGACACCCATATCAAGACACTGCGCGCCAAACTGGCCTCCATCCGCCCGGACGAACAGCCCATCTGCACGCATCGCAACCAGGGCTATTCGCTGAAGCCATGAAGATCTCATTGCAGATCGCGCTGGGCTACTTCCTCATTGTCGGACTGGCTGCATGGTTCGTGCTCAACGTGTTCAGCCAGGAAGTGAAGCCCGGCGTACGCGAGGCCATGGAGGACACGCTGGTAGATACCGCCAACCTGCTGGCCGAACAGGCCGCACGCGACTTCAAGGCCGGGAATCCGGCGCACGGCGTCCTGGCGCAATCGTTTCTCACTTACAGAAACCGCACGGTCGATGCCTCCATCCAGGGCATCAGCAAGCACACTCTGGATTACCGCGTATACATCACCGATACGCGCGGCATCGTGCTGTACTCCACCGAGCCAGACCAGATCGGCCAGGATTTTTCGCAGTGGCGCGATGTGTACCTCACCCTGCGCGGACAATACGGCGCCCGCACATCACGGGATATTCCGGCAGATGACCAGAGCAGCGTCATGCACGTGGCCGCCCCCATCCTCGACGGCCAGCGCATCGTTGGCGTGCTGACCGTGGCGAAACCCAACGCCACCATACAGCCCTTCATTGCACGCAGCGAACAACTGATCCGCGAACGCGGTTTGCTGCTGCTCTCCTTTGCCGCGTTGATCGGCATGTTCTTCACCTGGCGCCTGACCCGCGCGATCGAACGCCTGCGCAACTATGCACAGGTGATCTCGCAGGGCGGCAAGGCGGCCGCACCGACTTCCAGCGCCATCGAGCTGGCCGAGCTGGGCAGCGCCATCGACACCATGCGCGAGAAGCTGGAAGGCAAACATTATGTCGAGCGCTACGTGCATACCCTGACACACGAGCTGAAGAGCCCCCTGGCCGCCATCAACGGCGCGGCCGAGCTGCTTGAAGAAAGCAGCATGCCTGAGGCGGACCGCCAGCACTTCCTCGCCAATATCCGCGAGCAATCCGGTCGCCTCACCGAGATTGCGGACAAGATGCTCAAGCTGGCACATCTGGAACAGCTGCAGCAGCTGGAGCAGAGCGCCCCGGTGGACCTCAATGCCCTGTTGCAGCAGACGCTGTCGTCCTTCCAGCCCAGGCTGCAGGCGCTGGGGCTGCTGGCGACGGTGCAGGCCGATGACGCTGTCATGCTGACTGGCGATGCCTTCCTGCTGCGCCAGGCGCTGGAAAACCTGCTCGACAATGCCGCACAGTTTGCCCCGCCGGGCAGTGCGCTGGAAATTCGTTTGCGCCGCGACGGACCCCAGGTTCGCGTGGAGGTGCGCGACCACGGCCCCGGCGTGCCCGACTATGCACTGGAGCAGGTGTTCGAGCGCTTCTTCTCGCTGCCACGGCCCGCCAGCGGCAAGAAGAGCACCGGCCTTGGCCTCAGCCTGGTGCGTGAAGTGGCCAGCCTGCACGGCGGCCAGGCAGGCCTGGAAAATGCGACAGGTGGCGGTGCCTGTGCGTGGATGACGTTTGCAGCCTGACCTCTCCTGAACTGCCTGCAGCGCTGTGCGCTGCATTTTTCACCCCCACTTCACAATTCTTCACACCGGCTCCACCCGCCGCCGCACGCGTATTCCTAGACTGGCACCACCCATGTCAAAGGAGAACGCAACATGCAGAAAACCCTGTTCATCAAAATCGGCCTGGTATTTATCCTGGCCATGCTCATCAACATCCCGCTGGGAATGATGGGCAATCTGGTCAACGAGCGCCAGGGACGCCAGGCCCAGGTCACCGGCGAAATCGCCAACAGTTATGCCGAACCACAATTCATCAGCGGCCCGGTGCTGGTGCTGCCCTATACCGAGGAGTATCCGGTGCGCGCCGAGGGCCGTGACAGCGACGACAAGGGCAATGCCACGCACACACGCATCCAGCGCCGCAGTGCAGCGCTATACCTCACGCCGCACACGCTGTCTGCCAGGGGCACACTGGCGACGGATACCAAGAAGCGCAGCCTGTTCAGGGTGCCGGTGTACACGCTGGACAGCAACTGGCAGGGCAGCTTTGAAATACCTGCCAGGCTCGATGCGCCGCGCCGTTCCGACAGCAGCCATGTCACCTGGGGTCGCCCCTATCTCAGCCTGGCAGTCAATGATCCGCGCGGCTTCGCCAGCGCGCCGCTGCTGGAACTGGACGGCAAGGCAGTCAGCGTGGAACAGGGCAGCGGGCTGTCCATTGCGCCAGGCGGGGTCAGGGCCATGCTGGACAGCGCGGTGTTGCAGCGTGCCGGCACCCACACCTTCAAGCTCGCGCTCAAGCTGCGCGGCACATCGCAGCTCAGGGTGATCCCGCTGGCCGACAGCCTGAAGATGGAGCTGGCCTCGAACTGGCCCCATCCCGGTTTTGAGGGACGCTTCCTGCCGCTGCCAGAAAGCCAGCATGTAGGCGCCGACGGCTTCCGCGCCAACTGGGAAGTCTCTTCGCTGGCCACCAATGCCCAGGCCCGCCTCACCCAGGCCATGGCGACACCGTCCAGCTGCCACGACGCAAATTGCCTGGATAGTTTTGACGTGCGCCTGGTCACGCCAGGCAACATCTACCAGCAATCCGATCGCGCACTGAAATACGGCTTCCTGTTTATCTCCATCACCTTCGCCGCATTCTTCCTGTTTGAAATACTGAAGCGCCTGGCCATCCACCCGGCGCAGTACACGCTGGTTGGCCTGGCACTGGCGATGTTCTTCCTGCTGATGCTGAGCCTGTCCGAGCACATGGCTTTCACGCTGGCCTACCTGATCGCAGCGTCTGCCTGCGTGGTGCTGGTGGGGTATTACCTTGGTCACGTGATGCGGGGCGCGTGGCGGGGTGCCGGCTTTGCCGCGCTGCTCAGCGCCTGCTATGCCGCGCTCTATGGCCTGCTGATTTCGGAGGACAACGCCCTGCTGATGGGCAGCCTGCTGTTGTTCGTCCTGCTGACGGTGGCAATGATCGTGACCCGCAAATTCGACTGGTACGGCATCAATGCCAATGCGGAAGGCACTTCGTCAATCTGAATCACACCCCGGCCTTCGGCCGGGGATATAACGGAAGCACTCAAGGAGAACACCATGCACCTGAAAATCCATGCCACCCTCCCGGGCAGCGAATTCAACCTGCGCTCCAGCCTGAACCTGCTGCCCTTTCCAGCGCTGCTGGATACCCTGTTTCGCCGCGTTGCACCCAACCGGCCCGAGCCTTCATCCGCGCTGACGCTCAAGCAAGCCCATGAACTGCATCTGTTCGATCGCGGCTGGCTGCCCAGAATCCTGCCACCATCCACGCGCGAACTGCAGATGGTCAACAACCCGCAGCTCAACTGCGCGCAAGGGGAGTTTCGCTTTGCACCCGTTGACTGGGCCGAGTTCAGCGCGAGGCTGCGGCCGGAAGGCGTGCTGGAGGCGCCCTTTGTGAACTGGGCCAGATCCTTGCGCAGAATGCGCGGCGACGGGCACAGCCTGTGGCATTACCCGGCAGCGGATCGCCACTGGGTATTCTTCTGCAAGGCAGATGAGGGCTATTGCGAATACGTCATGTGGGCCTGCCACCACTGAGTGTGGCGAGCCCGGCCTTCTTGCGCGGACGTCAGGCCAGGTTGTAGCGCTTCAGTTTGCGATACAGGGTACGTTCGCTGATTCCGAGCGTGTCCGCGACATGCCGGCGATGGCCGTTGTAGCTGCGCAGCAGCTTGGCGATGTGTTCGGCCTCAAGCTCCGCCATGGAGGAGGAAGGCGTCTTGCTCTCGCTGGCTTCGCGGATCACCTCAACCGGGATTTCGTGGCGTGTCATGTCCACGCCGCGGCTCGGGCGCTGCCCGCCGAAATGAATGTTGGCGGCATTGATTATGCCGTGGTTGCTCTCCGCTATCGCCTTGAGCAGGATATTCTTCAGTTCGCGGATGTTGCCGGGGAAGGCATAGCTCTGCAGTTTTGCCAGCGCCTCATCGGTAAATTTGCAGTGCGGCATGCCCACGCGGGTAATGCGCTTGAGAATGGCCTGTGCCAGCGCCGGAATGTCGCTGTTGCGCTCGCGCAGGCTGGGCAGACGCATGTCGATACCGGCAATGCGATAATAAAGATCCTGACGAAACTCCCCTGCCTGCACCTTCTTCAGCAGATCATTGTTGGTCGCCGAAATCAGGCGCACGTCGGCGCGCAATGTTTCCGTACCGCCGATGCGCCTGAATTCACCGCTCTCCAGCACGCGCAGCAGCTTGGCCTGCATGAACAAGGGCATGTCACCGATCTCGTCGAGGAACAGCACGCCCTTGTCGGCCAGTTCGAACAGGCCCTGCTTGCGTCCGACGCAGCCGGTGAACGCTCCGCGCTCGTGGCCGAACAGCTCATCTTCGAACATGTCCACGGCGATCGAAGCACAGTTCACCACGATCAGGGGCTGGTTGCGTCGCACCGACCGATTGTGGATGTATTGTGCGGCCAGCTCCTTGCCCACACCGCTCTCACCCAGCAGCAGGATGGGCGCATCCGATTCGGCCGCGCGCGTCAGGTGCTCCAGGCAGGCCAAAAAGGCGGGCGAGTTGCCCACCATCTGCATGTCCTTGCACAGCAATTCGTCTGAGCTGGCTATGGGGTACACCGCCTCTCCCAGGTAACGCTTGTTGCCCTTGCCCACGATGGGATGCCCCTTGATGCGCACGTGCTCAGGACGGTTGTGGCTGTCGAAATGGGTATGCGTCACTTCATGCAGGCGGCCGGTGCGAAACACCTCCTGATGCGGGCAATCCTCGCCGTTCTGGTGACAGGGCACGGGTGACAGGTGCGACACCTCATGGCAGTAACGCCCGACCACTTTTTCTCGATCCACCCCGTAGTTTGCACAATAAGCCTGATTGGCTGCGACGATGCGGTAGTCCTCGTCAATCAGCACGAAGGGATTTTCCTGCACATCAATCACTGACTGCAGCTCGGGGGAGATCGGGGTATTCATGGGCGGCTCCTGACAATGTGTCATGACACGAACAACAATTCTAATATAAAGCTGTCAAATTGGCATGACAGATATACTGTTTACAGCCCAAACTGGATGCAAAATACAATGAAATCATGCAGATAATTATCTGGCACACCATTTGCTTATAACAAAACGTGACAATGCAATCACAATGGCAGAGATGTAGCAGTCAACTTTTTAATGATAAATCAATAGAGGCACAGGAGAGAGAAAATGGCACACATCGTCATCATTGGCGCAGGTATCGGCGGCTTGCCTATGGCCTACGAAATGCGCGAGAACGCACGCCCCACCGACAAGATTACCGTCATTTCGAACAACCCCAAGTTCCACTTCGTTCCCTCGAATCCGTGGGTGGCCGTGAACTGGCGCACTCGTGACGATATCGAGATGGAGCTCGCCCCGGTTCTGGCGCGCAAGAAGATCGATTTCATCGGCGTTGGCGCCAAGCGTGTCCACCCCGAAAAGAATCAGGTCGAACTGGACAATGGCGATGTCGTTGACTATGACTTCCTGGTGATTGCCACCGGCCCCAAACTGGCCTTCGAGGAAGTGGAAGGCCTGGGCCCCAAGGGCCACACCCAGTCTGTGTGCCACATCGACCACGCGGTCGAGGCAGAAAAAGCCTGGCAGGAATTCGTGAAGAGCCCGGGCCCCATCGTGGTGGGCGCGGTGCAGATGGCTTCGTGCTACGGCCCGGCTTATGAATTTGCCGCCATCATGGACACCGACCTGCGTCGCCGCAAGCTGCGCGACAAGGTGCCAATGACCTTCGTGACTGCCGAGCCCTATATCGGCCACCTGGGCCTGGGCGGTGTGGGCGACTCCAAGGGCATGATGGAATCCGCCCTGCGCAGCCGCCACATCAAGTGGATCTGCAACGCCAAGACCACCAAGATCGAAGCAGGCAAGATGTACGTCACCGAGCACAACGATGACGGCACACCCAAGAAGGAACACGTGCTGGACTTCAAATACTCCATGATGCTCCCTGCGTTCAAGGGCATCGACGCCGTATTCGGCATCGAAGGCCTGACCAACCCGCGTGGCTTCATCCTGATCGACCAGCATCAGCGCAATCCGAAATTCAAGAACATCTACTCGGTGGGCGTATGCGTGGCCATTCCTCCGGTGGAAGCCACTCCGGTACCAACCGGTGCACCCAAGACCGGCTACATGATCGAGTCCATGGTGACCGCCACTGCGCACAACATCCGTTCCGAGCTGGATGGCAAGGAACCGGAAGAGCGCGCCACCTGGAACGCCGTGTGCCTGGCCGACTTTGGCGACACCGGCATTGCTTTCGTGGCCCTGCCGCAGATCCCACCACGCAACGTGAACTGGTTCTCCGAAGGCAAATGGGTACACATGGCCAAGGTCGCGTTCGAGAAATACTTCATGCGCAAGATGCGTATCGGCACTTCCGAACACGTGTTCGAGAAGGTACTGCTGAAGGCAGTCGGCATCATGAAGCTGAAGGAAAAGTAAGAAGCTATTAGCGGCCCCTGCGGCCTGAAAAGTTGCACTCCCTTGGGGGCAGGTGTGTACCAACACCCTGCCCCACTTTTTTTCCGCAGGTTGCACACGAATAAACAATTGTTTTATATTTGATTTCTTGCTCAACGACAGGTGCTTGCAGTCGTTTCAAATATGTAATAATGAACCTACAGAAAGCAGGCTTACTCAGTTCCAGTCTCGAATACCAGGGAGAAAATAAAAAAATGGATCAGCTTTTTTCCGAGCAGTGGATGATTGCGTTGAAGAACAAATGGAACAGCTCGCCCCAGCTGTATGAACCGTTGCAGAAGGCCCATTTCTCGGCGCGCATCGGTTACGGTTTCAAGGGGGAGCCCAGGGCCCGCGGCCTGCTCGCCATCGTCGACGGCCTGGTCATGCAGGCCGGCGCCATGGATGATGGGGAGCTGGATTGGGATCTGCGTGCCTCACCAGAGAACTGGACCAGCTGGATTGAAAACGGTTTTGGCCTGACCAAGCTGGGGCCCGCCATCGCAACCATGGCGCTGGAGTTTGCCAAAGGGAATTACCGCCAGATGATACAGAATCCTTCCCTCAGCCAGCCGTTCATGCAGCACTTCCAACTGATGGCCGAAATCAGTGGCGCTGGGGCAGGCAAGAAGGGGAAGTCTTGGTTTTAGGCCTGACGCATGCGCGCCGCGTAAAAAAACGGATCAGGAACCCTGATCCGTTTTTTTCCGGTCCGCGTCGCCGATCAGCGGCGGCCTGCCCTGCGCACATCGTGACGGCGATCCTTGCGGTCCTGGTGCAGATCGCGGCGATCTTCATTGCGCTCACGTACGTCCTGGTGTACTTCGCGGCGATCCTTGCGGATGTCGGAATTGTCTCGGGCGAGTTCCCTGCGCTCCTTGGCTGCGCCGGCCTTGTCGCCTGCACGCACGTCCTGGCGCAGCTCGTGGCGATCTTCATTGCGCTCCCGAACATCCTGACGCAGATCGCGACGATCCTGGCGCACATCCTGATTGTCGCGGCGAATATCTCGCTTGTCAGCGCGAATATCCCTGGTGTCCTGCTTGATGCCGCCGTCAGCCGCGTGCGCCAAAGGCAGTGCCAATATGGTCAATGCTGCGCTCAGTGCAACCCAGATTTTCTTTTGCATGATGCCTCCAATGATTTCTCAAAAATGTTGTGGTGTAGCGCTACTGAGGCAATAACGCCCCACCGGACCTGCGGTTGACATCAGGCACAAACGCCACACTGACGGAGGTCTTTCCAGCCACCGTTGGCTGCTGCAACCGCAGCGTGCTGAACGGCGTTTGCAACTGCACGGGAAAAGCCAGTGCATGATCGCTCCACGCCATCCACAGATATTCGGGGAGATAGCGCACGAAGCGATAATGGATGCTGGGGTCCACCTCCCGCTTGAATTGCCGCGTGCTCTCGTCATAGCCCTGTTTGGACACCTCGATGCCCTTGGCAATGCTGGCCGCGGCGATCAACAGGCCCAGTTTAAGGGCGGCATCGGCACCTGAGCCGCCCGACTGCACCCCGGCATACATGATGGCGCCGCCCAGCACCGTCCCCCCCAGGCCAATCGCAATTCCGGCGCCGGTGGTAGCCGCAATGCGCATCGATGCGACGCTGCCGCTCATTGCCACCTTGCCGCCGTAGGCCGAGTCGAGAATCAGCTCGTGCAGCTCGCTCTCGCGCACCAGATGACGCTCGTACCAGGGAGCCGCACTGGGCGACAGATAAGCCGGAATGATTTCGCCGTTCTGGTCGCGCAGCGAAAGCGTGCTGCGTTGGCCGCGCAGCCTGAACTCGACTCGCCGCTCCGAGCGCAGCGGATTAGCCCGGAACTCGGGGCTCCACAGCACCTCAGGTCCCGGGCCGCCGAGAATCATGAACAGCTGCGCCGGAGCCTTGTCGCGCTGCGCCAGGTCCCTGGCCCACGTCAGGCTGTTGTCCATCATCCATGCAGCGCGTAAATCCACCTGCGCCTCGCGCCACTCGCCACACATGGCCCACAGTCCCGCCAGGACCAGACGCATGGCCGGATCATCGAAATGCCCGTTCGGACTCCACGGCAGCGACAGCAGGCTGCTCGCTTCGCGTGCCTCCACGCAGGCGGCCTCAGGCTGCCCCTGCAGCGAATATCCCCAGCTCAGCAGGAAATGCAGCCAGATCACCTCATGCTCGGAAGCGTAATAATCTTCCGGGGTCTGCAGGTAGAAGAAAGTCTTGGCCTCACGCGTCACGTGGTAGCGCACGCGGTCCTCCAGTACGTCAGCCTGCTGCTGCAGCGCCTTGATCTGCGGCTTGCCCTGGATCAGGTTGAGATACGACTTCTCCATGGTGGTGATGAAGGTCCTCTCTTCAGCACCGCGTGGAAAATTGAGCAATGCCTCATCGACATCTCCCTTGAGGAAATACTGCTGGCTTCTCTGGTAGTCCTGCTTGCTGAGCAAGCTGGTCTGACTGCATCCGGCGAGCAGCAGCAAGAAGGTGAGACTGAGTGAACGGAAAACCATTTGACCTGCATCTCCCTGTGAGGCGAATCACCTCTTCCTGTCAGGCCCTTCCCGGCGGGCAGGCAGGTCGGCGAACTAGTTGTTCGCCCTGCGCTGGCGCAGGAACTCGCGTAACGCCGGCACAAAGGACAGCACAATGATACCGACGATCATCAAGGTGAGATTGTCCTTGACCACCGGAATATTGCCGAAAAAGTAACCGCCCAGCACGAAGAAACCGATCCACGCCATGCTGCCCAGCGCGCTGAACATCAGGAAGATACGGTAGCGCATGCTGCCGATGCCGGCCACGAATGGCGCGAATGTCCGCACGATGGGGAGAAAGCGCGCGAAGATGATGGTCTTGCCGCCATGCTTCTCGTAGAAGGCATGGGTCTTGTCCAGGTGCTCGCGCTTGAGCCAGCGCCCGTTGGCATGGTGCACCAGACGCTTGCCGATCAGGCGGCCGATCCAGTAGTTGGTATTGTCACCCGAGAACGCCGCCAGCATCAGCAGCGGCAACAGCCACTGCACCTGCAACGAGCCCATGCCGGCGAGCGCACCTGCCACAAACAGCAAGGAATCACCGGGCAGGAACGGCGCCACCACCAGCCCGGTCTCGCTGAAGATGATCAGGAACAGGATGGCGTAGATCCACACGCCGTACTGCTGGGTCAGCGCCAGCAGATGGGCGTCCAGGTGCAGCACCAGGTCCACCAGGGTATGCAGCAGTTCCATCAGGGCAGCACTTCTTCCGCTTCAGTTCTCTCCGGCTTGATGAAGTCTTCGCGCGACACGCCGAACATCATCAGCAGGGGGCTGGCCACCAGCACCGAGGAGTAGATACTGAACAGGATGCCGATGGTCAGCGCCAGCGCGAAGTAATGCAGCGTCTCGCCGCCGAGGAACAGCATGGCGGTCACCATCATCTGGGTGCAGGCATGGGTGATGATGGTGCGTGACATGGTGCGTGTGATCGCATTGTCGATGATCTCGTGCACCTCGGTCTTGCGCATCTTGCGGAAGTTCTCGCGTATCCGGTCGAACACCACCACCGACTCGTTCACCGAGTAGCCCAGCACCGCCAGCACCGCTGCCAGCACGGACAGGGAGAATTCCCACTGGAAGAAAGCGAAGAAGCCGAGGATGATCACCACGTCGTGCAGGTTCGCGATGATCGCCGCCAGGCCGAATTTCCACTCGAAGCGCAGCCACAGGTAGCCGACGATGCCCAGGCTCACCAGCAGCAGCGCCATCGCGCCATTGTCCACCAGGTCCTTGCCGACCTGCGGGCCAACGAATTCGACGCGGTTCATGACGACGCGCGCATCCTCGTCACGCGTCGCAAGCGGAACGGAACAGTCATAATCCGGGCCGTCATTGTCCTTCCAGGCCTGGTCAAATTTTACGAGACCCTCTTCCTTCTCCTTGGCGCGCGCCTCGCAATGCGAGCGGATCACCTGGGGGCAGACCTTCTCCACCGACTCCTTGCCGACAGCTGCCTCGGCACGGCACATATTGTTGAACACCTTCTCGCTCAGCTTGGCGCCAACAGTATTTTGCTTCAGCGGCACCTGGATCAGCACGTCATGGCTGGAACCGAAATTCTGTACCAGCGCCTCCTTCAGGCCCATGTCGGCCAACTGCTCGCGCACCCGCTCGGGGTCAGCCGGCTGCGCGTAATGCATCTCCATCACGGTGCCGCCGGTAAAGTCCACACCGAAATTCAGTCCCTTGGTGGCGAGAAAGAACACTGCCAGGATGAACGTCACCAGCGAGATAGTGGTGGTGTAGCGTCCATAGCTCATGAACGGGATGTCGTGTTTGATTCTGAAGAATTCCATATTTCGATCACCTAAATAATCTTGAACCCACTTCAGTCCGCAGATTACGCAGATTTACACAGATTAAATCTGCGGCAATCTGCGTAATCTGCGGAGAAATATTGTTTGCCTCAGCCGATCGCCACTTTATGCAGGCGCGCCTTGCGACCATAAATCAGGTTCACCATTGCGCGCGATACCAGCACGGCGCTGAACATCGAGGTCAGGATGCCCAGGCACAGCACCACCGCAAAACCGCGCACCGGACCGGAGCCGAACATGAACAGCGCGATGCCGGCGATCAGGGTGGTGATGTTGGAGTCGAGGATGGTGGCGAAGGCGTTGTCGTAGCCCGCGTGGATCGCGGTCTGCGGCGGCACCCCGTTGCGCAGTTCCTCGCGGATGCGTTCGTTGATCAGCACGTTGGAGTCGATCGCCATACCCAGGGTCAGCGCGATACCCGCCATGCCGGGCAGGGTCAGCGTCGCCTGCAGCATGGACAGCAGCGCCACCAGCAACAGCAGGTTGGCACCCAGCGCCAGCACGGAAACACCGCCGAACATCAGGTAATAGGCCATCATGAAGATGGAGATCGCAATGAAACCGATCTGCGTGGAATGGAAGCCGCGATCGATATTTTCTTTACCCAGGACGGGGCCGACGGTGCGCTCCTCGACGATTTCCATCGGCGCGGCCAGTGCGCCGGCACGCAGCAGCAGCGCGGTATCCTTGGCTTCTTCGGTGCTCATCTTGCCGCTGATCTGCACGCGTCCGCCGCCGATCTCCTCGCGGATCACCGGTGCGGTCACCACCTCACCCTTGCCCTTCTCGAACAGAATGATGGCCATGCGCTTGCCCACATTTTCGCGGGTGGCAAGCTTGAACTTGCTGGCACCGACCGCATCCAGGTTGATGTGCACGGCAGCCTCGTTGGTGCGGCTGTCAAATCCGGGCTGGGCATCGTTGATGCGCTCGCCGGTAAAGATCACCGACTTCTTCACCAGCAGCGGGCTGCCATCGCGATCCTTGAACAGCTCGGTACCGAAAGGTGCTGGAGCCCCCGGAGCCAGATGATGCTCGTCATCCACCAGGCGCACTTCCAGCGTGGCAGTGCGGCCGATGATGTCCTTGGCGCGTGCGGTGTCCTGCACACCGGGCAGTTGCACCACGATGCGATCCACGCCCTGTTGCTGGATCACCGGCTCGGCCACGCCCAGCTCATTCACGCGGTTGCGCAGGGTGATCAGGTTCTGCTGCACGGCCGTTTCCTGGATGCGCTGCTCTTCCTGCGGCTTGAGGGTGGCCACCAGCTGGTAGTCGCCGCCCTGGTCCACATCGCGGAACTGCAGGCCGCCATAACGCTGCTTGAGCTCGGCTTCACCCTTGCTGCGTGCGTCGGCATCGCGGAAATGCACAGTGATCGCATTGCCATCGCGGGTAGCGCCGGCATAGGGCACGTTCTGGTCGCGCAGGGTGGAGCGCACGTCGCTGACGTCCGACTCCAGCGCCTTGTCCAGCGCGCCCTTCATGTCCACCTGCATCAGGAAGTGCACGCCACCGCGCAGGTCCAGGCCCAGATACATGGGCAGCGCGTTCATGTGGGTCAGCCATTGCGGCGAACGCGACAGCAGGTTGAGCGCCACCACATAATCATCGCCCAGCTGGGCATGCAGGATGTCCTTGGCCTTGAGCTGGCTGTCGGTGTCGGCAAAGCGCACCTTGATGCTGGTCGCATCCAGCGACACGACATCCGGCGCGAGCTGGGCTGCCTTGAGGATACCCTCCACCCGCTGCATCAGCGCCGCATCGGCTTTCACATTTGCACGCGTCGGCAGCACCTGCACCGCCGGTGACTCGCCGTAGAAGTTCGGCAGGGTATACACCAGCCCCAGCACCAGTGCGGCCAGGATCAACAAGTATTTCCACAGCGGGTAATGATTCATTGCAACACCTTGTACGTTGTGAACGACTTCACGAAATCGACAGCCACCTCACAGCGCCGATGAAACGGCGCCAGTGCACTCAGAGCCCCTTGATGGTGCCCTTGGGCAGCACGGTCTGGATTGCAGCCTTCTGCACGTTCAGCTCCACGCCGTCGGCCACTTCCAGGCTGATGTAGGACTCGCCAACCTTGGTGACACGGCCCAGCACGCCACCCATGGTCGCGACCTCGTCGCCCTTCTGCAGGGCTGCCAGCATGGTGGCCATCTCCTTGGCGCGCTTCTGCTGCGGGCGCATCACCATGAAGTAGAACACCAGTACCAGCGCGATCAGCGGCAGGAAATCGAGGATGCCGCCACCTTGCTGCGGGGCGGCACCTTCGGCGTATGCGTTACTGATCAACAGGTTGCTCATGGACATCATGTTCATTCTCCAGAAATTGAAAAAGGTTCGAAAATCAAAGCGGCCATTCTAGCACGAAGGCCCGGCCAGACTGTGACGGCCGCGTGAAACCGGCTACCGGCCGCCGCCGCGTGCCCGCCGGAATTCCGCTGCAAACTCGGCAAAGCGTCCCTGCTCGATAGAGGCGCGTATGCCGGCCATCAGCTCCTGGTAGTAATGCAGGTTGTGGATGGTATTGAGGCGCGCGCCGAGGATTTCGCCCAGGCGGTGCAGATGATGCAGATAGGCGCGGCTGAAATTGCGGCAGGTATAGCAGCTGCACTGCTCGTCCAGCGGTTTGGTGTCCATGCGGTATTGCGCGTTCTTGATGCGCACGTCGCCGAAGCGGGTGAACAAGTGGCCATTGCGCGCGTTGCGCGTGGGCATCACGCAGTCGAACATGTCGATGCCCTGCTCCACGCCGTCCACCAGATCTTCCGGTGTACCCACACCCATCAGGTAGCGCGGCTTGTTGGGCGGCATTTGCGGCGCGGTGTGCTCCAGGATGCGCTGCATGTCTTCCTTGGGCTCGCCCACCGACAGGCCGCCGATGGCGTAGCCGTCGAAGCCGATACCCATCAGCTCGCGCAGCGATTCGTCGCGCAGGTGCTCGTGCATGCCGCCCTGCACGATGCCGAACAGTGCGTTGGGGTTGCCTTCATGCGCGCGCTTCGAACGTTCGGCCCAGCCCAGGGAAAGGCGCATCGACACCGCCGCCACCTGCTCGTCTGCCGGGTAGGGCGTGCACTCGTCGAAGATCATCACGATGTCCGAATTGAGCACCTTCTGGATGCGCATGGATTCTTCCGGCGACAGAAAGCACTTGTCGCCATTCACCGGCGAGCGGAACTCGACGCCGCCGCCGGTGATCTTGCGCAGCTCGCCCAGGCTGAACACCTGAAAGCCGCCGGAGTCGGTGAGGATGGGCCCATCCCAGCTCATGAAGCCGTGCAGCCCGCCATGCGCCGCAATCACCTCCAGCCCCGGGCGCAGCCAAAGGTGGAAGGTGTTGCCCAGCACGATGTGCGCGCCGATGTCGCGCAGCTCCTGCGGCGACATGGCTTTCACCGTGCCATAGGTGCCCACCGGCATGAAGGCCGGGGTTTCCACCTTGCCGTGGGCAAGTTCTATCGTGCCGCGGCGCGCGCGGCCGGAGGTGTTGTGCAGGGTAAATTTCATAAATTCATTTCAAAATGCGGGTGCATAAAATGCACAGGAGCGCAACTGGTTGCGCGATGCTTTTGGTGTGATCGCCCGACACCTCGCAGAGGTTCTCGCACCCGCAGGGTGAGTCGGGCTCCTACGCAAAAGGCCGTAATTCTACCCGATCACCCCCCGCCACTGCGCGCAGAAAGTGCGCGTGTCCTCCAGCCAGACGTGGAAGTCGCGCGTGTAGCCCTCGACATCCGCGAGGAACTCCTGCTCGCCGCGCGCCAGCGGATTGGGCTGGCGCGCCCGGCGCGACATGCGCGCGAGCACGTCGGCAATGCCGTCGATCTCTGCATAACTGCTCAGCCAGTCCTCCCTTGCCATCAACTGCAGCGCGTGGTGTGCCGCCTCCGGCAGTTCGCCCATCCTGTCGTCGATGAGGCCATAGACGCTGGCACAGAAATCCTCCAGCGGCTGCGGGTGCACCGCGGCCCAGTGACGCGCCAGCAGATGATCGTAGAACACGTCGACGAGCACGCCCGCGTAGCGCCTGCGTTGCGCAGAGACGCGATTCCTGCTGCGGCAGAAGGCCGGGTGGGTTTCCGCATGCAGATCGATGGCGCGATGCAGCGCCACGCCGCGCGCCAGGTCGGCAGGCAAGGCGCCGGGCAACACCCCCTTGATCCAGTCGCCGACCACCCCGCCCACGATCAGGGCCGGCTCATCGCCCGCCAGCAATGCATGTGCCAGAAAATTCACACCGCCTCCATATGGTTAGTCACGGATGGAGTGTTGTCTGCGGAAATAGTTCAAGCGCGATGCGGCTGAAGCGACAGGATTTCCACCCTGTCTTCCAGCGCGAGATAGCGATACAGCGCCAGCAGCACGCTGTCGCCCCGGGTGATGTGCAGCTGGCGCAGCCCGCCCGGCAGGGGCGTTCCATTCAGTGGCCGCTGCTCCAGCTTGCCGATGGCTTCCGCAATCGCATCAGTCACGGCGAATGCCTGTTTCCTGTCCTGCTGCGCCAGCGCATCGATCAGCTGCTCCAGCCCGACCAGCGCCTGCTTGCCATACAGTACGCGCGCCATCGCTACTCCTTGCGAAGGTCGCTGTGCGACTTGGCCACCACCAGATGGCGCGGATGCGGACGTTTACCCGGCAGGCCGGCAGCGCGCGCCAGCAGGTAATCGTGCACGGCATCCATGGCATACAAGGCTTCGCCGGCGTCGATAGCCTCGGCTGCCTGGCGCGCATGGGTCAATTGCGGCTGCAATGTTTCCGCCTGGTCCAGCTGCAGCGCCAGCGCCTCCAGCGCCCAGTCCTGTGGCGATTGCGCCACCACGCCGGCGGCCTGCGCGATGCGCTCGGCCAGTTGCGGCGGCAGGGGCAGCGTGCTTTGTTCCGACATGGCTTACTTCTGGTTCTTCACGATGCTCATCGCCGCCGCCACCATGGAACCCATCTCGGCCATGTTGCCGGGCAGGATCATGGTGTTGCCGGTCTTGGCCACGTTGCCGAAGGCGTCCACGTATTTTTCCGCCACCTTGAGGTTGACGGCGTTCATGCCGCCAGGCGCTTCGATCGCCTGCGCCACCATGCGGATGGCCTGCGCGGTGGCGTCGGCCACGGCCTTGATTGCTTCAGCCTGGCCCTGTGCGTTGTTGATGGCGGCCTGCTTCTCGCCTTCGGACTTGGCGATGGCGGCCTGGCGCGCGCCGTTGGCGAGGTTGATCTGTTCCTGCTGCTTGCCTTCGGAAGTGGCGATCAGCGCCCGCTTCTCGCGCTCGGCGGTGATCTGCGCCTGCATGGCGTGCAGGATTTCCTTGGGCGGGGTCAGGTCCTTGATCTCGTAACGCAGCACCTTCACGCCCCAGCTGGTGGCGGCCTCGTCCAGCGCGGCCACCACGGCGCGGTTGATGTCGTCGCGCTCCTCGAAGGTCTTGTCCAGCTCCATCTTGCCGATCACCGAGCGCAGCGTGGTCTGCGCCAGCTGGGTGATCGCCATCAGGTAATTGCTGCTGCCGTAGGAGGCCAGTTTGGGATCGGTCACCTGGAAGTACAGGATGCCATCCACCTGCAACTGCGTGTTGTCGCGGGTGATGCACACCTGGCTGGGCACATCCAGCGGCACTTCCTTCAGCAGGTGCTTGTAGGCTACGCGGTCAATGAAGGGGATCACGATGTTGAGGCCCGGCGCCAGGGAAGCATGGAAGCGGCCCAGCCGCTCCACCACCCAGGCATTCTGCTGTGGCACCACCTTGAGCGCCTTGATGGCGAAGATGATGGCGGCGATCAGTACTACTACGGCGATTTCCATGTGTGCTCCTTCCGGCAGTTACGTTAACAGTTACGGTTTGTGTGAAGTCAGGATCAGGGTCGAGCCGCGCAGGGCCTTGATGTAGAGCGCGGCATCGTGCGCGATGGCGGCTTCATCCAGTTCGGCATCCCACTCGGCGCCGCGATACAGCACGCGCAGCTGGTGGTGGCCGTGCCGGCTCACCACCTTCACCGGCTGGCCGATGTCCAGGCTGGTATCGGATGGAGCCGGAGTCGCCACGCCTGCCTTCCAGCGGCGCAGCAGCACGATGCCCACCACCGCCGCCACCGCGCTCAAGCCGAATTGCGCCGCCGCCGGCGCCCCCAGCAGCGCCGCCAGCCCGCCCACCGCCATGGCCACACCCAGCATCAACAGGTAGAAGGTGCCCGTCGCCATTTCCAGGCCGATCAGCAACACCGCCAGCAAGAACCAGTACACATAAACCGCCATTGTCATGCTCTCCCGAATAAGGCTGCAGGCTATGCTATCACGCGGCCCGCTCGATCAACATCGCGTCCCCGTAACTGAAGAAACGGTATTCCTGCGCCACCGCCTCGCGGTATGCCGCCAGCATGCGCTCCATGCCGCCAAAGGCGCACACCAGCATGAGCAGGGTGGACTTGGGCAGGTGGAAGTTGGTCAGCAGCACATCCACCACGCGGAAGCGATAGCCCGGGGTGATGAAGATGCTGGTCTCGCCGCTGCCGGCCTGCAGCTCCCCACTGGCCGCGGCGCTTTCCAGCGCGCGCAGGCTGGTGGTGCCCACCGAGACGATGCGGCCGCCGCGCGCGCGGGCTGCGGCAATGGCATCCACCGTGGCCTGCGCCACCTCGTAGCGCTCGCTGTGCATGGTATGGTCGCCCACGTTCTCGGCACGCACCGGCTGGAAGGTGCCGGCGCCCACGTGCAGGGTCACATAGGCAGTATTGACCCCCTGCTCCCGCAGCCTGGCCAGCATGGCCTCATCGAAATGCAGGCCGGCGGTGGGTGCCGCCACCGCGCCCGGCTCGCGCGCAAACACGGTCTGGTAACGCTTCTCGTCCTCTGCATCCGGGCTGTGGGTGATGTAGGGCGGCAGCGGCAGCTTGCCATAGCGTTCGAGCAGGTCAGCCGCTGCTTCCTCGCTGTTGAAGCGCAGATGGAAAAACTCGCCGGCACGGCCCAGCATGGTGACGGTCAGGCCGTCCTGCAGCAGGATCTCGCTGCCCGGCTTGGGTGTCTTGCTGGCGCGCACCTGCGCCAGCACCTCGTGTTCGTTCAGCAGGCGCTCCACCATGATTTCCACCACACCGCCGGTCGCCTTGCGCCCGAACAGGCGCGCCTTGAGCACGCGAGTGTCGTTCAGCACCAGCAGGTCATGCGGGCGCAACAGGCCGGGCAGGTCGGCAAACATGCGGTGAAACAGCCCGGTCTCGGCCACATGCAGCAGCCGGCTGGCACCGCGCTGTTCGGGCGGATGCTGGGCAATCAGGTGCTCCGGCAGATCAAAGGTGAAGTCTTCGGTACGCATCGCCGTTCCGTCTCTCAATGCAAAGCGCGCATTGTAACGGTTGCCGGGTACGGAAATAAGCTCACCTCACCCTTCCGCCAGGCACAGGCGGCGGAAATCCAGCACCTCGGTGACCCACACCACGCCATCACCGGTCTGGCCGGTATGCGCCGTGGCATGGATCACATGCAATATTTCGGCGACCATTTCATCCGGCGCCACGATCTCGATGCGCACTTTTCTGGTGAAATCGGTGAGCTCTTCCTTCAGCGTATCGCGCCGCTCCTCGCCGGCATGCGCGCTGCACCCTTCCACCTGCGCGATGGTCATCCCCGGAAATCCGTGCAGGTGACGAAACCCCTCGCGTATCTTGTGCAGGCGATTGGGCCGCACTATGGCCTTGATCTCTTTCATGGCAACTCCTTCTCTTCAAGAATGCATCTGGCTCAAGCCTCGACCGGCTTTTCCTCGAACCATTTGTACAGCGTGGGCAACACCACCAGCGTCAGCAGGGTGGAAGTGATCAGCCCGCCGATCACCACGATGGCCAGCGGTCGCTGCACTTCAGACCCCGGACCGGTGGAGAACAGCATCGGAATCAGGCCCAGCATCGCCACCGTGGCCGTCATCAGCACCGGACGGAAGCGCTGGCGGCAGCCCTGCCTCACCGCTTCGGCCTGTGCCATGCCCTCGTCGCGCAGGCTGCGGATATAGGACACCAGCACCACGCCGTTGAGCACCGCAATGCCCCACAGGGCGATGAAGCCCACCGAGGCCGGCACCGACAGGTATTCGCCGCTGACGAACAGTGCGATGACACCGCCGATCGACGCAAACGGCAGCACCAGGATGATCAGCGATGCATAGCGCAGAGAATTGAACAGCAGGAACAGCAGGAAGAAGATCGCTGCAATGGTCACCGGCACGATGATCATCAGGTGTCCCATGGCGCGCTGCATGTTCTGGAACTGGCCACCCCATTCCAGATAGTAGCCTTCCTTCAGCTTTACCTTGTGCTCCACCGCCTGTTTCAGCTCGGCCACGAAGCCGCCCAAGTCGCGGTCCTTGACGTTGACCCCGACCACGATGCGGCGCTTGGCACTCTCGCGGCTGATCTGTGCTGGGCCGTCCACCACGCTGATGCGCGCCAGGCTGTCCAGCGCCACCTGGGCGCCATTGGGAGCGCTCACCAGCAGATGGCGGATAGTTTCCACGTCGTTGCGGAAATTTTCCGGCAGGCGCACCACCGCACCAAAGCGGCGCTCGCCTTCGTAGATGTCGGTCACCACGCGCCCGCCAATGGCGGTTTCGATCACGTCATGCACATCGGCCACGTTGAGGCCGTGGCGCGCAATGGCCTGGCGGTCAATGTCGATCGACAGATACTGCTGGCCGGTGACCCGCTCCACCTTCACATCCTGTGCCCCTTGTACTCCCGTAGCCACCTTGGCAATGGCATCTGCCTTCTGTTTCAGCTCATCCAGGTCATCGCCAAACAGCTTGATCGCCACGTCCGAGCGCACACCGGTCACCATCTCGTCGACGCGGTCCGAGATCGGCTGCGCCATCACCACCTGCACGCCGGGCAAGGTCATCAGCTTGTCGCGGATGGCCGCGGCAATCTCGTCCTGGCTCCAGCCATCCGGCCATTCGCTGCGCGGCTTGAGGCTGACGATGGGTGTGGATTCATTCTGCCCCTGCGCATCGGCCGGGCTCTCGCCGCGCCCCACACCGGAGACGGCCGACTTCACGCCGGGCACCTGCATCACCAGGCGCATCGCTTCCGTCTCCATCTTGATCGACTCGTCCAGCGAGATGTTGGGCACGCGGTTGATGCCGGGCACGATGGAGCCCTCCTTCATCTCGGGGATGAAGGCGCTGCCGAGGAAGGGCAGCAATATCACGGCCAGCATGAAGGCGCCGCCGGCCACCCCAACCGTCTTGCGATCATTCGCCAGGGCCTTGTCGAGCAGGCGCAGGTAGGGGCGACGCAGAGCAGCCACCAGGCGGGTGTCATGCTCGTCCTTGCCCTCCAGCAGGTAGGAGCTCAGCACCGGGGTGAGCGTGAGCGCCAGGATCAGCGACACGAACAGCGCGATGGCAATGGTGTAGGCCAGCGGCGCAAACATCTTGCCCTCCATGCCCTGCAGGGTCATCAGCGGCAGGAACACCAGGATGATGATGCCGACGCCGAACACCACCGGCGTCGCCACTTCGGCCGCCGCTTCCAGCACCACGCGCACCCGGCTGATGCCGCGCTCCTTGTTCTCGGCCAGACGCTGGAAGGTGTTCTCCACCACCACCACCGAGCCGTCCACGATCAGGCCGATGGCAATCGCCAGCCCGCCCAGCGACATCAGGTTGGCCGAGATGCCGTAATGGTTCATCACCATGAAGGTGAGCAGCGGGGTGAGCACCAGCGAAGCCACCACGATCAGCGAGGAGCGCACATCGCCGAGGAACAGGAACAGCACCACCACCACCAGCAACACGCCCTCGATCAGCACCTTCACCACGGTGTGCAGTGCGGCATCGACCAGATCGCTGCGGTCATAGTAGGGCACGATCTTGAGGCCATCCGGCAGCATGCCGCGGTCGTTGATCTCCTGCACCCGTGCCTTGACGCGCGACACCACTTCCTTCGCATTGCCGGCGCGTATCATCATCACGATGCCGCCGACCGACTCGGTCTCGCCGTTCTTGAGCAGTGCGCCATAACGCACTTCGCTGCCGATGCTCACCTCGGCCACGTCGCGCACGAACACCGGCACCCCGTCCTGTTCCTTGAGCACGATGCTGCGGATGTCATCCAGCGTCTTGATCAGTCCGACGCCCCGGATCAGGTACTGCTCGGCGTAATGCGGCAGCACACCGCCGCCGGAGTTGGCATTGTTGCGCGCCAGCGCCTGATACACCTCCTGCAACGTAACCTTGTAGTGGCGCATGCGGTCCGGGTTGACCAGCACCTGGTACTGCTTGACGTAGCCGCCCTGCGAGTTGATCTCGGCCACGCCGGGAATGCCGCGCAGCAGCGGCCGCACCACCCAGTCCTGGGCGATGCGGCGGCGCGTCAGCTCTTCCTGTGACAGCGCCTGATTGCCGTCATCGGGGCGCTCCAGCGTGTACTGATATACCTCGCCCAGGCCGGTGGACAGCGGCCCCAGCGTCGGCGTCACTCCTTCCGGCATGCGCCCGCCCACCTCGATCAGGCGTTCCATCACCAGCTGGCGGGCGAAGTACACATCGGTCGCTTCGGTGAACACCAGCGTGATCAGCGAGAGTCCCGGCTTGTTGAGCGAGCGCATCTCCTCCAGCCCGGGCAGGCCGGTCATGGCCATCTCCAGCGGCACGGTGACGAAGCGCTCGACTTCCTCGGGCGAACGGCCCTTGGCCTCGGTGGCGATCTGCACCTGCACGTTGGTCACGTCAGGGAAGGCGTCCACCGACAGCTTGCGCGCGGCATCCAGACCGAATACCAGCAGGCACACGGCCACCACCGCCACCACCAGGCGCTGCTTGAGCGCAGCACGGATCAATGTTTCGAGCATGTCAGCCTTCCAGTTCCTTGCGCTTGCGTTCGTTGTTCAGATGAAAAGCGCCGTCGATCACCAGCTTTTCGCCCGCCTTTAGTCCATCCAGCACCACGACGCGCCCCTGGCTCTCCTGCCCCAGGCTGACCCGGCGCAACTGGAAGCGTTGCGCATCCAGCTGGACGAACACATGATCCTTGTTGTCCTCGCGCACGATGGCGGTGGCGGGCACCATCAGCCGGCGCTGCGGCGCGCTCTGGATCAGCATCGAGGCCAGCATCTGCGGCTTGAGCAGGCGTTTGGGGTTGCTGACATCCATGCGGATGGTCACGGTGCGCGTGTCCGGATTGACGATGTCGGCCACGAAGATCAGCCTGCCCTCGATCTTCTCGTCACCCAGCGCCGGAATCTCGGCCTGTGCCAGCTCACCCGGCTTCACCGCAGCCGCCTGCTGCTCCGGCACTTCGGCGACCAGCCAGACATGCGAAAGATCCGCCACGGTGAACAGCGCATCGGCCGGCTGCACGACCTGACCCTGAGTCAGCTTGCGTTCAATCACGCTGCCATCGATGGTGGATGTCACCGATGACTGGGAATGCACATTGCGGCTGGATTCCAGCCTCGCAATCGCCGCCTCCGTCATGCCCAGCACATTGAGCTGGTCATGCGCGGCACGTAGCTCGGATTGCCCCTGCACATATTCACTCTCGCGCTTCTGCAGCTCGGCGGCGCCGATCACATCGGACGAGAACAGCAGCTTGGCGCGCTCCACCGCGCGCTGCTGCAGCTCGGCCTGCGACAGCGCCTTCAGGTAGGACAGCTGCGCGGCCGACAGCTCGGTGCTGTGCAGCGTGGCCAGCACCTCGCCTCGTTTGACCCGCTGCCCCAGCGAGGCATTGATCTGGGTCACCCTGCCGGTCACCGCCGCACCGATGCGCGCCACGCGCTGCTCGTCCACCTCGACGCGCGCCGGCACGCGCAGGCTGGTGCTGGCCTCGCCCTCGCTCACCGCTTCAATCTTCAGGCGCTGCAGGAAACCTTCCTGCACCGATACGATGCCGGGATCAGCCTGCGCCGCACCGGCGGCCGGCACCTCCTTCTTGCCACACGCACTCAGCAGCGCAAGCAGCAGCAGGGAAACAGGCAATGCAATTCGAGTCTTGTTCATCATGAATCTCCAGAAACGGGCAGGGCGCGCAGCCGCTCGATGTCGATCATGGCCGACTGCAGCTCGTAGCGCGCATTGAGAAAATCAACCCGTGTGGCTCGCCACACGCGCTGTGCATCCAGGTAATCGATAATGCCGCGCTCGCCGTAGCGGTAAGCCGCCTCGGCCACGTTCATCGCCGACTCGGCTTCTTTCAGCAGGCCGGCCTCGAAGGTCTCGACCTGGCGCCGGGCAATCGAATAGCGTCCGTAGGCGCGATCCAGTTCGGCCAGCATGCCGAGCTGGCTATGGCGCGCCTCTGCCTCAGCCCTCTGCTGATTGGACAAGGCCTCGCCAATCGGGCCCGAGCGTCGATCCCACAACGGCAACGGCACGGCTATCCCTACGCGCCACTGGCTCATGTCCGGGTCGCGTTCGGCACTCAGCTTGAGCGTGAACTGCGACAGGCGTGCAGCGCGCTCCTGCTCCACGCGTGCCTGGGCACGGCGTGTTTCGGCCTCGCCCACTTTCAGGCGTGGCTGGTTGGCCAGCAGATCCCGGCGCAGCTCGTCCAGCGCGGGCAGGCTGGCCGGCCACAATGGCTCTGGCGCCACCTCGAAATGCTCATCCAGCGGCGCACCGATCAGCGCGCGCAGCCAGTCGCGCGCCTGCACCACGCGCACCTCGGCACTTTGCAGCGCGCTCTCCGCCGCCAGCGTTTCCGCTTCCGATTTCACCAGCTCATAGCGCGCTGCCTCGCCCACCGACACCTTGACCTTGACGCGATCGCGTATCTGTTCCAGCAGCGCCAGGTTTTCCTGCGCCAGGGCAGCTTCTTCCTGGCGACGCAGCACATCGAAATAGGCCTGCTTCACCGCAGCTCGCTGCTCCAGCCGCGCCGCTTCCAGCGCGGCATCCCCCGCTTCGGCGCCGGCCGCAGCCACACCCTGGCGCGCGCTGCGGGTGGAAGGGAACTCGATGGGCTGTGCTATACCCACCATTTCATTGCGCCCCTCGGCACCGCCGGGCTGACGTGAACGCGATACGCCGGACGCCACTTCCAGCTCCGGATTCTGGAAGGCATGCGCCGATTTCACGGCCGCCTGCGCACCTTGCCGCTGCGCTTCGGCCATGGCCAGCGCGGGGCTGTGCTCCGTTGCCAGCCGCAGGGCTTCCTGCAGGGTGAGCGGCTGCGCCTGGGCCAGCATCGGCGCAGCCAGGAGCCAGGCCGCGCACCATCGCCGCCACTGCATACAGGTTGTTGGTGTTTGCTTCATCATGAAAATACCGCAGATCCTCAATAGGCTTTCGCCCCTGCCCGTGACTTGCCAGGGGGCTTGCAGGCAAGTATATGAGCAACGCATAATTCCTAAAAATCGAATATTACGTAGACAATATTCGAAAATCCCGAATCACAAGCACCACGGAACACCCTGCGAACACGGAAGGAGCACGATCCATGGCAAGCATCAATTACAAGCACCTGCACTACTTCTGGAGCGTGGCAAAGGCGGGCGGCATCACGCGCGCCAGCGAACGGCTGCACATCACACCGCAAACGATCAGCGGCCAGTTGAGCCTGTTTGAGCAGACACTGGGGGAAACGCTGTTCAACCGCAACGGCAAGCATTTCGAGCTCACCGAAGCCGGCCAGATGGTGCTGACTTATGCAGATGAAATCTTTTCGCTCGGCCAGGAACTGCAGGATGCCCTGCATCACCACCCCACCGGCCGCCTTGCCCAGTTCAGGGTGGGGCTGACCGATGCGGTGCCCAAATCACTGGCCTACCATCTGCTCGAACCTGCCGTACAGATTTCCGAGCAGCCGCGCATCATCTGCCGCGAGGGCAAGGTAGCCAGCCTGCTGGCTGAACTGGCGATACACCGCCTCGACATCGTCATTGCCGACAGCCCGATGCCTTCTTCGCTGAATGTGAAAGGCTTCAGCCACTTGCTGGGTGAAAGCGGCCTGTCATTCTTTGCCACCCGTACACTCGCCCGGCAACATGCGGGCGACTTTCCCGCCTGCCTGAACGGCGCACCGCTGCTGTTGCCGGGCGAAGATGTGGCCGTGCGTCCCAGACTGGTGCGCTGGCTGAACGAACACAAGATCAGTCCGCGCATCACAGGCGAATTTGACGACAGCGCACTGATGGAAGCATTCGGGCGCGCCGGCGCCGGCATCTTCTGCGCACCCTCAGCCATCGCCGCACAGTTCATGCACCAGCATGATGTGGTTCGCATCGGCGCGACCGATGAAGTCAGGGAACACTTCTATGCCATTTCGGTGGAGCGCAAGCTCACCCACCCCGCAGTTCTGGCCATCAGCCGCTCTGCAAGACAGGAGCTGTTCAGCAAGCGATAGAAATGTCCCCGCACGCCCGGCGCAATCATCGCAGCCATGCGTGACAGAGCCTGGCGTCGCGTCATGCCGAGGGGAACCATAAACTTGCTGGGAGGGCGCATTTCGTGGATAATTCGCGCCCTTCCGCTCCTGTTTCTCGTTTGGCCGGCCTGCCTTGGCCTGAACGTGAAATCGGCGTATCCCCTGCCGGGATGATGGAACTGGTAGACGTGCCGGACTCAAAATCCGGTGCCAGCGATGGCGTGCGGGTTCGAGTCCCGCTCCCGGCACCACCCCCCTCAAAAAAATGTTACGGCTCCTGTCAACGCACGGTGAAACTGCCGCGTTAATGGCACTGACACGCAGTAGTGTCATAAACGTTTATCAACCTACTTGAATTGGAGTTCTAAATGAAACTGTTTTCTACACTGATCGCTGCTGTATTTGCTCTGGTTTCTTTCTCCGCTGTTGCTGCTGAAGGCGCTGCTGCTCCTGCTGCCCAAGCTCAGACAGCCGCTCCTGAAGCCGCCAAGGCAGAAACTCCCAAGCCAAAAGCAAAAGCCAAGGCAAAGGCAAAACGCAAGAGCAAAGCTCACAAAGCTGAAAAAGCTGACGCAGCAGCCAAGTAATTCCGGCTACTCCGAAAAAGGCAGGGGCAACCCTGCCTTTTTTATTTGCCGCGCGTCGTATTGCCATGCCGTTCGCATAGAAAACTCGGCGCTGCCACAGCCGCCGTGGCCAGATGTTAAAATGCCGCTTTGAATCAATCTGGCAATCTCTAATGATCTGGAAACCCAACGTCACCGTCGCCGCCGTCATCGAACAGGACGGCAAATTCCTTCTGGTGGAAGAACATACCTCACAGGGCCTGCGCTTCAATCAGCCCGCCGGCCACCTGGAAGCCAACGAATCGCTGCTCGCCGCCGTGGCGCGCGAAGCGCTGGAAGAAACCGCTTACGATTTCGAGCCACAGCATGTGCTGGGCATCTACCGCTGGCACTCCACGGCTGCCGACGTCACCTACCTGCGCTTTGCCTTCACCGGCAAGCTGCTGGCGCATCACGCCGAGCGCCCGCTGGATGAGGGCATTGTGCATGCCGTGTGGATGACACCGGAGGAAATCCGCGCCACAACAGAGCGCCACCGCAGCCCGCTGATCCTGCGCTGCGTGGAAGACTACCTGGCCGGCAAGCGCTATCCGCTGGAACTGCTTACCCACTATGACTAAACCTCGCGTCGTCGTCGGCATGTCGGGCGGGGTGGATTCCGCCGTCAGTGCTTTGCTGTTGAAACAGCAAGGCTATGAGGTGATCGGCCTGTTCATGAAGAACTGGGAAGACGACGACACCGACGAATACTGCTCCTCGCGCCAGGACCTGATCGACGCCGCCTCGGTGGCGGACACCATCAGCATCCCGCTGGAGGCGGTGAACTTCGCCAGGGAATACAAGGACCGCGTATTCAGCTATTTCCTGCGCGAATACCAGGCCGGGCGCACCCCCAACCCGGACATCCTGTGCAACTCGGAAATCAAGTTCAAGGCCTTCCTCGACCATGCCATGCGCCTGGGCGCGGACAAGATCGCCATGGGCCACTATGCCCAGGTGCGCGAGGTGGATGGCCTGTTCCAGCTGCTCAAGGCGGATGACGCCAGCAAGGATCAGAGCTACTTCCTGCATCGCCTCAACCAGGCACAGCTGTCCAAGGCGATGTTCCCGCTCGGCCACCTGCTCAAATCGCAGGTGCGCAAGATCGCCGAGGAACACCATCTGTCCAACTACGCAAAGAAGGACAGCACCGGCATCTGCTTCATCGGCGAGCGCCCGTTCCGCGAGTTCCTCAGCAAATACCTGCCCACCCAGCCGGGCGACATGGTCACCCCTGAGGGCCAGGTCATGGGCAAGCATCAGGGGCTGTCGTTCTACACCATCGGCCAGCGCCAGGGCCTGGGCATAGGCGGCGGCAAGGACGGCAGCGGCGAGCCCTGGTTCGTCGCTGCCAAGGACATGGCCGGCAACCGCCTGATCGTGGTGCAGGGCCACGACCACCCCCTGCTGCTCAAACCCGAACTCGACGCCATGGACATGCACTGGATCAGCGGCAGCCCGCCCGACACCACGCGCGCTTACGCCGCCAAGACCCGCTACCGCCAGCAGGATGCGCCCTGCCGCATCGGCCTGCTGCCTGACGGCAATGCCCGCTTTGTTTTTGACCAGCCGCAGTGGGCGGTCACGCCGGGGCAATCGGTGGTGGCCTATGATGGGGCGGTGTGCCTGGGTGGCGGGATTATTCTCTGACGCAAGTGCCCCAACCAGAGTTGGGGGCTGTTTGAACGTTAGACCTGACCCCGCGCGTTTGCTTTAGGGACAAATAGCACCACCCCTCAGCCATGATGGAACTTAAGAAATTGCGCGATGGCCTTTCCGTCCTCGCAGACAAGATACCGGACTACAGCGCCGCAATCAGGAACGCGGGATTTACCTGTTGCCACAACAGGGACGACTGGATCGCGGAAAACTGCAGCGAGGAGAACATCATCTTTCACCGTCGTTACACGGTCGAGTTCGCGCGGGAGTGCATCATGACGAATTCACCGTCTGAAATCCTGTATGGCGATGACTTGAATTGCCATTCGGCGTGGCTGAATGAATTAAAAGCCGAGCGGCTCAAGCGATATGGCCCGGTGGATGTGTTCACCAAGTCGTCGAAGACGCGACATCTGCTTCATCTATCGCCGTGTTTGCGTGAGCTGTCGAGAATTACAGAATCTCCAAATCCTATCGATCAGGAACACGCCGCCGGCCTCGTTTCGGCGTTCACGGAGCGATGGTCACATGAATTAATGGAACACCATGAAGCGATTGAGCGTTGCGCTTCCTCAATTACCGGTGAAATTGATGAGGCCAGCCTGCAAAAGTTTTATGCCGAAACGCTGGCGGCCTTATTCAGGTCATCTGGTGCGCAAGTAGTAAGTGCTGTCATGGCGCATGGCAGATCGTATGTCGTCGCCTTTCAGTGCGGTATTGACACGGAATTTGTTATTTGTCCTTTAGTCACCTGTTCTAAATCCGGCAATTCGGCAATGCCCTCCGGCAAGGTTGGGATGGGGTTTAGATTGTATGACTCCAATGCCTTGCGGGCCGGACGATACGTTGACGATGGTGATGTGGTGCTTCACTTAAATGTGCTGTTGCCCAAAGAGTTTATTGACTATGGAAGGTTCAAGACGCCTGAAGAATTCAGTTTGAACATACTTGCACGATCAGCGACGTGCAGCGTCTTGGTGCCTGATGTATTAACCCGCGTGAGGTGCTCTCGGTAGCAGCTGTCCCATCAAACGCCTCATTCCTGACTTCCCGAACATTAGGGCCAGTCTGACCCCATTGATTTACGCACCCTGCCGGTATCGCGCGCCTTCACGTGAATGCAGTCCAGATAGATGATGGGACACAGTGTGATCGATCGAGTCTGACCCTATCGATTTCCTTTACACTCCGGGGACCGGCTCGCGGGCAGAGCGGACACGACAACGCGAGTTAGATGAAAAAGTACGCAAAATATGCCCGAGAACATGGAAAGTTGAGAAAAATAGCCCAGCGAGAACTCAATGCCGAGTAGTGGTGTATATATCGTAAATTTAGCATACGGATACAACCACATACCTAATATCATGGATAAGCTACTAATCTTCTTTTTGATCAAAACATATTTGATCAAAATATAAATGCTCATCAAAACCCCTGCGATTAGACCCTCGATAAATGTTTCATATGCCTTAGGAATGCCCATCATTTCGAATGTATGTTGCGGTGGCACCAGAAGGCGGATTAGATCGTGGCTATGACTCAGTGCCAGCATTATTATTAAGTTGGCAACCAGGAAATCAAGAACATTTGACCAATGATGTTTTGTTCTACAACTCATTATTTATTCACCGGCTTAAAAACTTGGTCGTGCGGAATCGATGGGGTCAGACTCCATCGATCCGCCCTGAATGAGAAGCGAATCAATGGAGTTAGACTTACATTCAAACACCCCCTGCTTTCCCATATACCATTCCGCATAATTCATTATTTCCATTAAATTTTCTCACCGTGCAACTTACTGTCACCTAGTGTACCGTGAAAAACTTTCCGCACGAGTTTCAATGGGGTCAGACTCGATTGATCTTGCAGGCAAGCTGAAGCTTCTCAAGGTAGAACTGGTAGTCCGCTTCAGCGCAGAATATTTCGGAGCGATTATTGCCGCGCACGATCACATGTTGCGGCTGCCAGGGAATGATGAATCTGGGTAGGCGTGCCATTTGCCAAGAAAGGGTGAATGGACTATAGCGCTTGGTTTACCGCCGATCAATCGAGTCTGACCCCATTGATTCTGTTCACGATCACATGTTGCGGCTGCAAGGAAATGATGAATCTGGGTACGCGTGCCATTTGCCAAGAAAGGGTGAATGGACTATAGCGCTTGGTTTACCGCCGATCAATCGAGTCTGACCCCATTGATTCCCATTGATTCCCATTGATTTCCGATTGGACGCTGGACGGGACAGGAATCACCGCGGGATTAAAGATGGGGAAGGTGATTGAATGGCATGCTGTATCCAATCACGTCTAAAAGTACCGCGTTTTCCTCCAACACCAGCAAGCAAAGGATGCTCCCTGTTTTCAGACACAAGTCGCCTTACCAGTCGCAAGGCCTGAAAATAGTTAACGAGTGCCTGGAAATAATGCTTTTCTGCTCTAGCAATTCGCGACAGCCCAATATAAGCAACTGGCATCCCTTCTTTCGCTACTGATGCAAATAATCTTTCTGCGGCTCTCATATCTTTATTCACGCCAAGCCCTAGGAAAAGCAATTCAGCAATCATGACTTGATTATGCGTAACCGCAGACAATAAATCATCACTCAGTGTTTGAGATGATGCGTACTCAATACAACATGCCAGGTGCTTATAAGCCAAACGGAAATCGTACCAACCACCAAGTCCATAATAATAAATCTTTGCAAGGGCGTTATGTGGTGCGAATTGCCCGCCTTGTGTTATCGCACGCTCATAATATTGGGCGGCGATAACGAAATTCTCAGTATCAACTCTTCCTGAACTTGTGGATGCATTAGTTGCCCTCACCTCGTGTACATAACCTAACGAGTAAGATCCGCGCCAATCACCGGAATCTGATAGATGCTCTGCGAAACGAAGCACCCCACACTCATCACCCAGGCTTTGAGCAATTAAAAGCTGATTCCAACAATTTTCTCTTTCTTCATTATTCATTACATTGAAACCATCAGTTCAATTTGATCCGTCTGCTGGTGTTGCAGGTTTAATACCTGGAATCGGAGCTTTTGGGGGCTCTGTAGAATCGATGGGGTCAGACTCCATCGATCCGCCCTGAATGAGAAGCGAATCAATGGAGTTAGTCTCACATTCAAACACCCCCTGCTTTTCCATATGCCATTCCGCATAATTCATTATTTTTATTAAATTTTCTCACCGTGCAACTTACTGTCCCTAGTGTACCTTGAAAAACTTTCCGAGTTCAGATTGCTGCCATGCCCGGCACCCCAGGGGCGGCTCGGAATCACTCAGAATGGCGCCAGCGGGCAGCGGCATCAGCGCCCAGCGGATGCTGAATCCGGAATGGCACAGTTCGCGCTTCGACAAGCTCAGGGCGAACGGACAAGCTGAGGATGCCCGCGCCTTGGCGCTTTCACGTAAAATAGCGTCTTTCCGATTTTTCATTCCGATCCGATCATGACACTCACCGCCCTTACCGCCCTTTCTCCGCTCGACGGCCGCTACCAAGGCAAGGTGACTGCGCTGCGCAGCCACTTCAGCGAATACGGCCTGATCCGCTACCGTGTGCTGATCGAGATCGAGTGGTTCAAGGCGCTGAGCCGCGAGACCGGCATTGCGGAAATGCCCCCGTTTACGCCCGCGATGACAGCCATCCTGGACAGGCTGGCGAAGGATTTCAGCGAAGCCGACGCCGAGCAGATCAAGGCGATCGAACGCCGCACCAACCACGACGTGAAGGCGATCGAATACTGGCTGCGCGAGAAGCTGGCAGGCCATGCGGAAACCGCAGGCAGGCTCGAATTCATCCATTTCGCCTGCACCTCGGAAGACATCAACAACCTGTCGCACGCGCTGATGCTGCTGAATGCGCGCAGCGAGGTGATGCTGCCGGCGCTGGACGTGCTGATCGAACGCCTGCGCGCCCTGGCGCATGCCCAGGCCGACCTGCCCATGCTGTGCCGCACCCACGGCCAGACTGCCACCCCCAGCACGCTGGGCAAGGAGATGGCCAACGTGGTGCACCGCCTGGAGCGCGCGCGCGAACGCATCGCCGGCGTGGCCATCATGGGCAAGATCAACGGCGCAGTGGGCAACTACAATGCGCACCTGGCCGCCTACCCCAACGTGGATTGGGAAGACTTTGCGGACCGCTTCGTGCAGGCGCGCGGCCTCACCTTCAACCCCTACACCATCCAGATCGAGCCGCACGACTACATGGCCGAGCTGTTCGACGCCTTTGCCCGCGCCAACACCATCCTGATCGACCTCAACCGCGACATCTGGGGCTATATTTCGATGGGATACTTCAAGCAGAAGGTGGTGGCCGGGGAAGTAGGCTCCTCCACCATGCCGCACAAGGTGAACCCCATCGACTTCGAAAACTCTGAAGGCAATCTCGGCCTCGCCAATGCGTTGCTCAAGCACCTGTCGGAAAAACTGCCCGTGTCACGCTGGCAGCGCGACCTCACCGACTCCACCGTGCTGCGCAACATGGGCGTGGCGCTGGGCTATACCCTGCTCGCCTATGAGTCCTGCCTGAAGGGGCTGAACAAGCTGGAAGCCAATCCGCAGCGCCTGGCCGAAGATCTCAACAACAGCTGGGAAGTGCTGGCGGAACCGATCCAGACCGTGATGCGCCGCTACAACATCGAGAATGCCTACGACAAGCTGAAGGACCTCACCCGCGGCAAGGGCGGCATCAACCGCGACAGCCTGCGCGCATTCATCCAGACGCTGGACATCCCGGAGGCGGAGAAACAGCGCCTGTACCAGCTGACCCCGCAGACCTACACCGGCAAGGCGGCGGTGCTGGCCAAGCGCATCTGAGGCGAGAATATCGATTTGTCATGCCCTCTCACTGGGTGAAGGTCAGGACGGGGGGCCACTCGGCAGTTCTACCCTCTCCCTGCACGGGAGAAGGAACATCCCGGCAACAAAAAGCCCGCACGAAGCGGGCTTTTTTTATCGGGCAAATCGAGCACTCAGGCAG
>DATDDN010000039.1:0-8468 GCA_036523795.1 Gallionellaceae bacterium
CCGACCAACGACAATCTGATGGAAGTGATGGTGATGGTGGACGCGCTGAAGCGCGCCTCCGCTGGCCGCATCACCGCCGCTCTGCCGTATTTCGGCTATGCCCGCCAAGATCGCCGTCCGCGTTCCGCGCGCGTGGCGATCACTGCCAAGGTGGTGGCCGACATGCTGTCCAGCGCCGGCGTGGACCGCGTGCTGACCATGGATTTGCACTCCGACCAGATCCAGGGCTTCTTCGACATCCCGGTGGACAACATCTATGCCGCCCCCATCCTGCTGGGCGACATCTGGAAGAACAACTTCGACAACCTGATGGTGGTGTCCCCCGACGTGGGTGGCGTGGTGCGCGCCCGGGCCATCGCCAAGCGCCTGGACTGCGACCTGGGCATCATCGACAAGCGCCGTCCCAAGCCGAATGTGGCCAAGGTGATGAACATCATCGGCGATGTGGCCGGTCGTACCTGCCTGATCATGGACGACATGGTGGATACCGCCAACACCCTGTGCGAAGCCGCCGGCGCGCTCAAGGAAAAAGGCGCCGCCCGTGTGCTGGCCTACTGCACCCATCCGGTGCTGTCCGGCACGGCGGTGCAGCGCATCATGAATTCGGCGCTGGATGAACTGGTGGTTACCGACACCATCCCGCTGCGCGAAGATGCCCGCACCTGCGGCCGCATCCGCCAGCTGAGCGTGGCCGAACTGCTGGCCGAGACCATGCGACGCATCAACGACGAAGAGTCGGTGAGCTCGCTGTTCAACGATTGATTTTTTGCGGGTGCCGTGTCGGCGCCCGCGTAACCTGAAAGCACCTGGTCGCGGGTGTTTTCGTTTTGAAGCGGAGAAGCAAATGAAAATCGAAATCAGCGCAACAAATCGCAAAGCGCAAGGAACGGGTGCGAGCCGCCGTCTGCGCAAGGCCGGTCGAGTACCTGGCATTGTGTACGGCAACAGCGAGCCACAGATGATCGACCTCGATCACAACAACCTGTACCACGCCCTGCGCAAGGAAGCATTCCACGCCTCCATCCTGACCCTGGACTGCGAAGGCAAGAAGGAGATGGTTCTGCTGCGTGACTTCCAGATGCACCCGTTCCGTCAGCAAGTGATGCATATCGACTTCGAGCGCGTGCTGGCCGACAAGAAGATCCACATGAAAGTGCCGCTGCACTTCGTCAACGCTGAAAATGCACCAGGCGTGAAAACCGGTGGCGGCGTGGTCAGCCACGTGCTGAGCGAGCTGGAAATTGCCTGTCTGCCTGGCGACCTGCCCGAGTTCATCGAAGTGGACCTGAGCACCCTGGCACTGGGCCACTCGGTACACGTTTCCGACATCAAGCTGCCGAAGGGCCTGGAAGTTGCCGGCCATCATCATGCTGCTGATGCCGTGGTCACCATCCAGGTGCCACGTGGTGCCGTGGAAGCCGCTGCAACTGAAGCCGCTGCCGCTGCCGCCCCGGAAGGCGCTGCTGCCGAAGCGAAACCTGCAGCGAAGAAGTAAACCCAGCACACACGCTGTGAGACCGAGCCCGTCATGCGCCTACGGAAGCATGACGGGCTTTGTCATGTGGTGAGGTGATATGACGCAAATCAGATTGATCGTCGGCCTGGGCAACCCCGGGCGTGAATACGAAGACACGCGCCACAACGCCGGCTTCTGGTGGGTGGACGAGCTGGCGCGCGTGCACCAGTTCGGCTTTCGCGACGAGGCCAAATTCCATGGCCTGACCGCGCGCGGAAGGATCCAGTCGCACGAGCTGTACCTGCTCAAGCCGCAGACCTTCATGAATGTCAGCGGCCGCGGCGTCGGTGCGCTGGCGCAGTTCTACAAGATTGCAGCGGACGAGATACTGGTGGTGCACGACGAGCTGGATCTGCCGCCTGGCAGCGCCAAGCTCAAGCTGGGCGGCGGCCACGGCGGCCATAACGGCCTGAAGGACATCATCGCCCATCTCGGTTCGCGCGATTTCTGGCGCTTGCGCATCGGCATCGGCCATCCCGGCGACCGTGCCGAGGTGGTCAATTTCGTGCTGAATGCGCCACGGCGCGAGGAGCGCGAACTGATCGACCAGGCAATACAGCGCGCGCTGGATGTGGCACCGCTGATAGCCGAGGGCAAGCTGGAGGCAGCCATGTTGAAGCTGCATAGTGTGTGAAGCGGAAAATCTTTTATCCGCAGATTACACAGATTCTCGCAGATTCAATCTGCGTCAATCTGTGTAACCTGCGGACCAGTATTTTGAATACAAGGAAACAGCCATGAGTCTCAAATGCGGTATCGTCGGTCTCCCCAACGTGGGCAAGTCCACTCTGTTCAATGCGCTGACCAAGGCCGGCATTGCGGCGGAGAATTATCCGTTCTGCACCATCGAGCCCAATGTCGGCATCGTCGAGGTGCCGGACCCGCGCATGGATGAGCTGGCCAAGATCGTCAAGCCACAGAAAATGCAGCCGGCCATCGTGGAGTTCGTCGACATCGCCGGGCTGGTGGCGGGGGCCTCCAAGGGCGAAGGGCTGGGCAACCAGTTCCTCGCCAACATCCGCGAGACCGATGCCATCGTCAACGTGGTGCGCTGCTTCGATGACCCCAATGTGGTGCACGTGGCCGGCAAGGTCGACCCCATTTCCGACATCGAGGTCATCCTGACCGAGCTGGCGCTCGCGGACCTGGCCGTGGTCGAGCGCACCATTCAGCGCGAGGGCAAGAAGGCCAAGTCCGGCGACAAGGAAGCGCAGCAGCTGATTGCCGTGCTGGAAAAACTGCAGCCGCACCTGAACGAGGGCAAGCCAGCACGAACACTGGCTTTGACAGATGAACAGAAGCTGCTGATCAAGCCGCTATGCTTGCTCACCATCAAGCCGGCCATGTATGTCGGCAACGTGCTGGAGGATGGCTTCACCAACAACCCGCACCTTGATCGCCTGCGTGAGCATGCCGCCAAGGAAGGCGCGCCGGTGGTGGCGCTGTGCGCCAAGATCGAACAGGAGCTGGCCGATCTCGATGACGCAGACAAGAAAGAATTCCTCGCCGACCTCGGTCTCGAGGAGCCCGGCCTCAACCGCCTGATCCGCGCTGGCTACGACCTGCTCGGCCTGCAGACCTATTTCACCGCTGGCGTGAAGGAAGTGCGTGCCTGGACCATCCACAAGGGCGACACCGCACCGCAGGCGGCCGGCGTGATCCACACCGATTTCGAAAAGGGCTTCATCCGCGCGCAGACCATTTCCTATGCCGATTTCATCGCCTGCGGCGGCGAGGCCGGCGCCAAGGAAAAGGGCAAGATGCGTGTGGAAGGCAAGGACTACGTGGTACAGGATGGCGACGTGATGAATTTCCTGTTTAACGTTTAGCTAACTGTTTGCGGCTGTTTGTGCCGATGGCCTTGCGCTAGAATAACGCGCCGACTCTATCGAAGCGGCGCGTTTTTGTTTTGGGATAACCTGAGGAGCAGGAAGAATATGATCAAGCCGGGCTGGATGGGATTGGGCGCGTTGCTGCTGGCAACGCAGTGCATGGCAGGTGAGGTGAGCGTGAGCGACGTATGGTCGCGCGCGACGGCGCCAGGGCAGGCGGCCACGGTGGTAGGCCTGCGCATCACCAGCCAGAAGGAAGCACGCATGGTGGCGGTGAGCAGCCCGGTGGCGGAGGCGCAGATGCACAGCATGACCATGGAGAACGGCATGATGAAGATGCGCAGGCTGGAATCGCTGGCCTTGCCTGCCGGGCAGGAAGTGCTGCTGGGTGCCGGGGGCGACCACCTGATGCTGGTTGGCCTGAAAAAGCCGCTCAAGGCCGGCGAGGTGGTGCCCTTGACCCTGACCGTGGAGTTTGCCGACAAGCACACCGAGAAGGTCGAGATCAAGGCCGAGGTCAAACCGCTGACGCATACGCACGAGATGCAGATGCACGACCAACATCACAATTAACCAGCACCAATGAGCAAGAGCAGACAGGAGAAGAGTCATGTTGCGTAACTGGACGGCGGCGGCATTGTTGCTGGCATGTGGCACGGCGTGGGCGGGTCCCAATGACGTGATTGTGGACAGGGTGAGGATCATCGAAACCGTGCCCAGCCAGACGTCCACCACGCTGGAGCTGAACATCAGCACGATCAAATCGGCGACCCTGCTGTCGGTGAGCAGTCCGGCGGCCACTGAGGTCGAAATTCACCGCATGGTGCCGCACAAAGGCAAGATGGCCGTGCGCGTGGTGGATCATGTGGCGATGCCGGCGCATCGCACCGTGGTGTTTGGCTCGAAACAGCTGTTCCTGATGATGGTCGGCCTGAAGCAGCAGTTGAACGCGGGCGACAAGGTGCCGGTGACCGTGCTGGTGGTGTATGGCAACGGCCGGAAACAGAGCATAGAGGTGACCGCTACGGTGACCAAGGTGGAGTTGAGCTACAAACACTTCGGCCAATGAGGTGCATGATCCCCGTTAAGCCCCGTGCGTTTGAGTATCGCGAAAAGGAAGGGCGGCCATGAGCCGCCCTTCTTCTTTACCGCAGCCGGAAGACAGGTGACTCAGTTGCCCTGCTGCTGGCGGATCTGCGCGCGGTTCAGCGCAGAGAGTACGGCTTTCAGCGATGCACTGACCGTGTCGTGATCGAACGCGGCTCCGGAGTAACGCTGCCCGCTTAAGTTGACCTGCACATAGGCAGCGGCTTCGGCATCAGTGCCGGAGCCGATGGCATGTTCACTGTAATCCACCACGTTAATCTGCTGGTCGCTATGGCGCATCCATGCGTCGACAAAGGCGGACAGCGCTCCCTCGCCTTCGCCCTGCAGCGTGTGCGTGAGGCCGCCTTCTACAATGCTGGCGGCGATTGCATCACGGCCGCCCTTGCGATCTATGCGATAGTCGATCAGCCTGGCGGGCTCGACGTCCGCGACGAAGTGCTGCCTGAACAGGGCGTATATGGTGGCGCTGTCGATTTCTCCGCTGCGCTCCTCGCTGGCCTGTTGTACACGTTGCGCCAGCTCCACCTGCATCCAGCGCGGCAAACTCAGGCCGTAGTCGCGTTCCATCACGAAGGCCACGCCGCCTTTGCCGGACTGACTGTTGACGCGGATCACCGCCTGGTAATCGCGACCGAGGTCGCGCGGGTCAATGGGCAGATAGGCCACCTGCCAGGGCTCGTCCGGCTGCTGCTTGTGCAGGCATTTGCGGATTGCGTCCTGGTGGCTGCCGGAGAAGGCCGTGTATACCATTTCGCCCACCCACGGGTGGCGCGGATGTACGGGAATGCCGGTGCATTCGGTCGCCACCTGGATGATCTCGTCCGGGCTGGACAGGTCGAGTTCGGGATCCACGCCCTGGCTGTAAAGGTTCATGGCCATGGTGACGATGTCCATGTTTCCGGTGCGCTCGCCATTGCCGAGCAGGGTGCCTTCCACCCGGTCTGCGCCGGCCAGTACGGCCAGCTCGGCGGCGGCCACGGCGCAGCCGCGGTCATTGTGGGTGTGCACCGAGAGAATGATCGCATCGCGGCGGCTGATGTGGGTGGCGAAGTATTCCACCTGGTCGGCAAAGACATTGGGCGTCGTGCTTTCCACGGTGGATGGCAGATTGATGATGCATGGCTGCGCTTTTGTCGGCTGCCACACATCCATCACCGCTTCGCATACCTCTACCGCAAAATCCATTTCGGTATTGGAAAAACTCTCCGGCGAATACTGGAACATCCAGGCTGTTTCCGGGTGGCGAGCGGCTTCACGCTTGAGCCAGACGGCGCCATTGCGCGCAATCTCGGTAATGCCTGCGCGATCCAGGCCGAACACGCGTTCGCGCTGCACGGTGGAAGTCGAGTTATAGACGTGCACGATGGCGCGCCTGACACCCTTGAGTGCCTCGAAAGTGCGCACGATCAGGTCTTCGCGCGCTTGCACCAGCACCTGCACGGTAACGTCTTCCGGGATCTGTTCTTCTTCGATCAGCCAGCGCACGAAATCGTGGTCGGGCTTGCTGGCGGAAGGGAAGCCGATTTCGATTTCCTTGAGGCCGAGCTTGACCAGCAAGGCCCACAAGCGGCGCTTCTGGCCGACGCTCATCGGCTCAAGCAGCGCTTGGTTGCCGTCACGCAGGTCAACGCTCGCCCAGCGTGGCGCCCTGGTGATGATGCGATTGGGCCACTGGCGATGCTGCATCACCGGAACGGGGGGCTGGCGGTATTTCTGGAAATCGAACGGTTTCATGATCTGCTCCTGCTGGTTGATGGCGAAATATTAGTGCAGAAGGCGCGAAATATTATTGCGAAGTTGTTATGATTTTGTTGTTTTGTGAAATAAAATTGCTCATACATGCATATTATGGGAATATTATTTCAATATTGATGATTTGGAGAGAATGAATGCAGCTGGATCAATACGATCGGCATATTCTTGAAGTCCTGCAGTCCGATGGGCGCATCAGCAATCAGGAGCTGGCCGACCGTATCGGTCTGTCGCCTTCGCCCTGCCTGCGTCGGGTAAAGGCGCTGGAGGAGGCGGGCATCATCGCCGCCTATCACGCGCTGCTGGACGAGAAGAAACTGGGCCTGAGCCTGATGGCACTCATCCACATTTCGATGGACAGACATACGCCGGAGCGCTTCGCCAATTTTGAAAAGAATGTCAGCGAGCTGCCTGAAGTCATGGAATGCCTGCTGATTACGGGACAGGACGCCGATTATCAGTTGAAGGTGGTGGTGCATGACATGGAGGATTACCAGCAGTTGTTGCTGAACAAGATCACGCGCATCGAAGGCGTGAGTGGCGTGCATTCGAGTTTTGTCATGCGCCGCGTCGTAAACAAGACCTCGTTGCCGCTGAATGCGGCACACGGCAGTTGAGGGGCGGGGACTTGATATTGCCCACGGCATCCCTAATATTGAATGCAGAAGCAATGGCGCTTCGCTCTGACAACTTCTGAAGGAGACTACCATGGCAGATATCACCCGTTTCAAACCTGTCGACGATGTATTTGACGATATGTTTCGTGGTTTTTTCATGCGCCCGGTGCGTTTCGAGGGGCAGCCCGAGATGAAGATGAAGATGGACGTCAAGGAAGACGACAAAAATTACACCGTGCACGCCGAGATTCCCGGCGTGAAGAAGGAAGACATCCATGTCACCATTGAAGGAAACCTGGTTTCGATCAGCGCCGAAGTGAAGAACCTGAAGGAAGAAAAGAAGGACGACAAGGTGCTGCGCAGCGAGCGTTATTACGGCAAGGTGTCGCGTTCCTTCACCCTGGAGCAGGATGTGGATCAGGGCGGCGCGCAAGCCAAATATACCGATGGCGTACTGGAGCTGACCCTGCCCAAGCGGGCGGGCGGCAAGTCCACCAAGCTCACCATTATGTAAGCGCAGACTATGCGCGAAACGGGCGGCTGTATGCCGCCCGTTTTGTTTTGTGGCTGCCAGCGCGGCAAATTTCTGAGGTAAAATGCAGGCAGTTTCCAGAGGACATTTCACATGACATTTTCCGCCGCCACCGCCGCCCAGAAGGCACACACCCTGTCCGAAGCGCTGCCCTACATCCAGCGCTTTTTCGACAAGACCATCGTGATCAAATACGGCGGCAACGCCATGACCGATCCCAAGCTGCAGGAAGGCTTCGCACGCGACGTGGTGCTGCTCAAGCTGGTGGGGATGAACCCGGTGGTGGTGCACGGCGGCGGCCCGCAGATCAACGACCTGCTCAAGCGCGTAGGCAAGGCCGGCGAATTCGTGCAGGGCATGCGCGTCACCGACGAAGAGACCATGGACGTGGTCGAGATGGTGCTGGGCAAGGTCAACAAGGACATCGTCAACCTGATCAATCGCTATGGCGGCAAGGCCGTGGGCCTCACCGGCCAGGATGGCGCCTTCATCCGTGCCCGCAAGTTGATGCTGGAAAGCACCGAAGAGCCGGGCAAGATGCTGGATATCGGCCTGGTGGGCGAGATCAGCTCGATCGACCCTGCCATCATTACCTTCCTCGATTCCGGCGACTTCATTCCCGTCATCGCGCCCATCGGCGTGGGGCCGGATGCGGATGCTGAAACACTCAACATCAATGCCGACGTGGTGGCCGGCAAGCTGGCCGAAGTGCTGAAGGCAGAGAAGCTCGTCCTGCTTACCAATACGCCCGGCGTGCTGGACAAGAACGGCAAGCTGCTCACCGGCCTGACGCCCAAGGACATCGACGGCCTGGTGGCCGACGGCACCCTGTCCGGCGGCATGCTGCCCAAGATCGGCTCGGCACTGGACGCCGCGCGCAGCGGCGTGAAATCGGTACACATCATCGACGGCCGCGTGGAGCATGCGCTGCTGCTGGAGATACTCACCGATGAAGGCGTGGGTACGCTGATAAAAAGCAAATGACCTGTCCGCAGATTACGCAGATTAAGCAGATTAAGCAGATTAAGCAGATTAAGCAGATTAAGCAGATTAAGCAGATTAAGCAGATTAAGCAGATTAAGCAGATTAAGCAGATTAAGCAGATTAAGCAG
>DATDDN010000040.1:0-11241 GCA_036523795.1 Gallionellaceae bacterium
GCACATTCCCGCCGTATTTGTGATTCACGCCGTGCATGGTCTGTAGCAGGCGCAGGTGCTTTTCCTCGCGCTGCTTTTCCGCCTGCTGGAACAGGTCGAAATCGTCGCTCCGGCACGGAGCAATTTCCGTCGCTATCAGACCGCACGCGCGATAGCTCTGCGTAAGGTCGAACATTTCCTCCAGCGCCCTCCCCGCCGCATCCGCCAGCACGAAATAGTCTGCCGTCGGATGTGCAAGCAGGCCCGAGCCCAGTTGCCGCTCGAATGACTTGAGGGTCAGCATGACGATCAGCTTGCGCGTGGTCAGGCGCTTTTCGAGCAACTCCTTGGACAGGCGCATGGCGTGGCGCAGCAGATGGGAATGGATCAGCGTCCGATCCTGGCTCAGTTGGCCGAGGGAAGCGGTACGCGCCACGCTTTTGGGCATGGCAGGTTCGGTAACAACTGGAAAGATGGCCGTGCCGCGCAATTCATGCCACAGATCTGTGCCCGCCTTGCCCAGCAGTCGCTTGATCTCGCGTTCGCCGGCATTGGCAAAATCATCCGCTGTAAACAGCCCGAATTTGTGCAGCAAGGCCTCGCGATTGCCGCCGATGCCGGGAATGTCGCGCACCTCGCGATGGCGTAAAAACTCCTCGATGCGCTTGCCGGTCACGATGGTACTACCATTCGGTTTGCGGTATTCGGAAGCCATCTTCGCCAGGGTACGTGTCACTGCAACGCCAACCGAAACGGTGATGCCGATTTCCTGCAGAATCACATCGCGGATTTCATCGGAAATCTGTTCGTAGCTTTTGCGATGCAGCGTCCGCAGGCCATTCATGTCCATGAATGCCTCATCGATGGAATACTCCTCCACCACAGGGCTATAGCGCCTCAATACTGCAAACAGCTTGTCGGAAATCTGGCCGTAGTAACGAAAATCGGCGGAAAGGAACACGGCGTTGGGCAGGAGCTTCTTCGCCTCCCACACGGTCATCCCGGTCTTGATGCCGGCAGCCTTGGCATCATAGGTCTTGGCCACGATGCAGGCATCCTGGCTGGACATGACGCACACGGGCTGACCTTTCAGGTCGGGGCGGCGCAACAGTTCGCAGGAAGCATAGAAGCAGTCGGCATCCACATGCGCAATGGCATTGGGCCAGTTGGTCACGAGCATGGCGGCTCCTGCTATCTGTATTTGCGGAACTGGCCGACGACGATGCCGAAGATTTCCAGTTCACCCTTGGGCCGGATCACCGGATAGGCCTTGTTGGCTGGAATCAGCACGAATTCGCCCTTTTCCTTGCCCAAGGTCTTGAGGGTGAACTCGTTGTCCACGATGGCAATCACCAAGTCGCCGACATTGGCCATGTTGCGCTTTTCGACCACCACTGTGTCTCCCGGCATGATGCCGGCGTCGATCATGGAGTCACCCTTGACGTTGACCAGCACCGTGCTGGAGGGTTGACTGACCAGGTATTCGTCGATGGTGATGGTGTCGTGCCGCACATCCCCCGCCGGGCTGGGCAGACCGGCACGCACGCTGTCGAAGATGGCCCGCTCAAAGAAGCGTCGCCCGGGTTTCAGGCGCTTCTCAGGGGTGGACTCGAGATAGCCGAGCAGCTTGAGCCGCCCCACTAGCGCCGCCACGGCGGATTTGGACTTGAAGCCCAGCAGGCTCATGACGGTCGAGTACGGCGGCAATACGCTGTTGTCGGCGTAGTAGTCCTGCAGCTTGGCGAGATAGTTGACGTCGTTTTCCATGGCACACACAATATTGAACGAACGTTCGTTTGTCAACTCCATTCTGGACGGCTGGCAAAAGCGTTCCGGCAGCCGATTTTCCATTCAGTTTTACGACAGCGTTCAATGTGCGGCATAATGCGGCCGCCTTGCCGCAGCGGCGGCGCCATGACAAGAACACGTTACAAACACATAAATAAATGGCAAAAAATACTTACGACGAATCCAGTTTCAAAGTCCTGCGCGGCCTCGAACCGGTGCGCCAGCGCCCCGGCATGTATACCAATCTCGAGTCGCCGAACCACCTGATCGCCGAGGTGGTGGATAACGCCTGCGACGAAGCCTTGGCCGGTTATGCCAAGAATATTTATGTCACCGCCCACCTCGATGGCTCTGTTTCCGTGCGCGACGACGGGCGCGGCATCCCGGTGGGCCTCCACCCGGAAGAAGGCGTATCGGTGGTGGAAGTAGCCTTCACCGTGCTGCATTCCGGCGGCAAGTTCGACAAGGATTCTGGCGGTGCCTACAAATTTGCCGGCGGCCTGCACGGCGTGGGCGTGGCGGTTACCAATGCCCTGTCGACCAAGGTTGAGGTCACCGTCTACCGCGACGGCGGCGAATATTTCGTGCGCTTCAAAAGCGGTGTAGCCGAGGCCCCGCTGGCACGCGTTGGTGACGCCCCCAAGAAACATACCGGTACTGCAGTGCGAGCCTGGCCGGATGCCAAATATTTCGACGTTCCCAATGTGATCCTGCCGCAACTGGAGCGCTCCCTGCGTTCCAAGGCGGTGTTGCTGCCGGGGGTAAATGTCACCCTGCACATCGAAAAAACCGGCGAGACCCGCTCCTGGTCCTACCCGGACGGCCTGCGCGGCTATCTCAGCGAAGCCATGGCCGAACAGGAATTGATCGTACCTATCTTCGCCCAGGAAAAATTCGTGCCCAAGGGCAGCGACAGCGGCTTTGCCGAGGGCGAAGGCGCAGCCTGGGCCATCGTATGGGCGACGGAAGGACAGATCGTGCGCGAATCCTACGTTAACCTGATTCCGACCTGGTCGGGAGGCACACATGATTCCGGCCTGCGCGACGGCGTGTTCAACTCGGTCAAGACCTTTGCCGAGCTGCACGGCCTGTTGCCCAAGGGCGTGAAGCTGGTGCCGGAAGACGTGTTCTCGCGCGCGAGCTTCGTGTTGTCCGCCAAGGTGCTGGATCCGCAGTTCCAGGGGCAGACCAAGGACAAGCTGGTGTCGCGCGACGCCCTGCGCCTGGTGTCACTGATGGTGAAAGACCCGCTCGACCTGTGGCTGAACGAGCATGTCGACTACGGCAAGCGCATCACCGAACTGGCCATCCAGCAGGCGCAGAGCCGCATGCGCTCGGCGCAGAAGGTGGAAAAGAAGAAGGGCTCGTCGGTGGCGGTGCTGCCGGGCAAGCTGACCGATTGCAGCTCCAGCGACACCAGCCGCACCGAGCTGTTCCTAGTCGAGGGCGACTCCGCCGGCGGCTCCGCCAAACAGGGACGCAACAAGGAATTCCAGGCCGTGTTGCCCTTGCGCGGCAAGGTGCTGAATACTTTTGAAGTGGAACGCGATCGTCTGTTTGCCAACAATGAGATACACGACATTGCCGTGGCCATCGGCGTCGATCCGCATGCCCCGGACGAGGACGTTGACCTGTCCGGCCTGCGCTACAGCGGCATCTACATCATGGCCGACGCGGACGTGGACGGTGCGCACATCTCGACCCTGCTCCTGACCCTGTTCTTCCGCCATTTCTACAAGGTGGTGCAGGCTGGCAAGATCTATCTGGCACAGCCGCCGCTGTTCCGCGTGGATGTACCGGCTCAGGGCAAGAAGCCCTTGCGCAAGATCTACGCCCTCAATGAAGGTGAATTGCTGGCCATCGAAGACCGCCTGCGCCAGGAAAAAGTGCGCGAAGGCAGCTGGAGCATTTCGCGCTTCAAGGGCTTGGGCGAAATGAACGCCGAACAACTGTGGGACACCACGCTCAACCCGGACACGCGCCGCGCCCTGCGCGTCAGCGCGGCCACGTCGTTTGGCGAGATCCAGGAAAAATTCAGCATGCTGATGGGCAAACATGAAGCCTCCACACGTCGTGCGTGGCTGGAATATCACGGCAACGAGGTCGAGGGAGACATTTGAGCATGACGATAGACGAAACAACCGAAGACCTGCCTTTTCCCCCTGCGGATCAGGAACAGGAAGCGCCGCCGGCCGCTGGCGGCGGCTCCGGCGGCAACAAGCAGTTTGCCCCCTTGGCGCCCCTGCCGGACGGCGACGAGGTGCCGATTGCCCTGTATGCGGAGCGCGCCTATCTGGAATACGCCATCTCGGTGGTGAAGGGCCGCGCCCTGCCCGATGTGTGTGACGGCCAGAAGCCGGTGCAGCGCCGCATCCTCTACGCCATGCGCCAGATGGGATTGACGCATAACAGCAAGCACGTCAAATCGGCCCGCGTGGTGGGTGACGTACTGGGTAAATACCACCCGCACGGCGACTCTTCCGCCTACGAGGCGATGGTGCGCCTGGCGCAGGACTTTTCCCTGCGCTACCCGCTGGTGGATGGCCAGGGCAACTTCGGCACCCGTGATGGCGACAATGCTGCCGCGATGCGCTACACCGAGGCGCGCCTGACCCAGCTGGCGGAACTGCTGCTGTCGGAGATCGACATGGGCACAGTGGATTTCGTGCCCAATTACGATGGTGCCTTCCAGGAACCCGCCATGTTGCCGGCGCGCTTGCCCATGGTGCTGCTCAACGGCGCCTCCGGCATCGCCGTGGGCATGGCCACCGAGATTCCCTCGCACAACCTGCGTGAGGTGGCTACTGCGGCCATCGAACTGGTGCGCAACCCCAATGCCACGGATGATGCCCTGCTCTCCTGCATTCAGGGACCGGATTTTCCGGCAGGCGGCCAGATAATCTCCTCTTCGCGAGAGATTCGCGACGCGTACCTGACTGGGCGCGGCTCAATCAAAATGCGCGCGCGCTGGACGATGGAAGACCTGGCCCGCGGCCAGTGGCAGGTGGTCGTGCATGAACTGCCGCACGGTGTATCCACCCGCAAGGTGCTGGAAGAAATCGACGAGCTGACCAATCCCAAGGTCAAGACCGGCAAGAAGAGCCTGTCTGCGGAGCAGACGCAGAACAAGCAACTGCTCCTCTCTGTGCTGGACTCGGTGGCGGACGAATCGGACAAGAGCCATGCCGTGCGCCTGGTGTTCCAGCCGCGCTCTTCGCGTCAGTCGCAGGAAGAGCTGATGAATGTACTGCTGGCCCATACCAGCCTGGAGTCTTCCGCCCCGATCAACCTGACCATGATCGGCCTCGATGGCCGACCGCAACAGAAGCCGCTGGCCCGCATCCTGCGTGAATGGGTGGAATTCCGCCTCGCCACCGTGCGTCGCCGCAGTGCCTATCGGCTGGAGCAGGTCAACGACCGTCTGCACATCCTCGCCGGCCGCATGATCGTGTTCCTCAACCTGGATGAAGTCATCGCGCTGATCCGCGAATCGGATGACCCCAAGGCCGCGCTGATCGCCCGCTTCGAGCTGAGCGACCGCCAGGCCGAGGACATCCTGGAAATACGCCTGCGCCAGTTGGCGCGCATGGAAGGCATCCGCATCGAGAAGGAAATCAAGCAGCTGGAGAAAGAGCGCAAGGAGCTCACCCGCCTGCTGTCCAAGGATGAAGCCCTGCGTGAACAGGTCGCCGGCGAGATCGAAGCCGACGTACAAACCTTTGGCGACGAGCGCCGCACCCTGATCCAGGAGGCACAGCGCTCCACCATCGTGGCGCCGGTACTGGACGAACCGATCACCATAATCATCTCGAAGAAGCACTGGGGCCGCGCCCGCCAGGGCCATGGTCTGGACCTGGGCAACCTGAACTTCAAGGATGGCGACAGCCTGCTGGCGAAATATGAATGCCGCACCACGGATCACTGCATCGTGATTGCCGATAACGGCCGTGTGTACAGCATACCGGTCACCCAGCTGCCGTCCGGCCGCGGCGATGGTGTGCCATTGGCTACGCTGATCGATCTGGCCAGTGGTGCACGTATTGTGCATGCCCTGTGCCACAAGCCTGAGCAGAACGTTCTCATCGCCACTTCGGCGGGCTATGGCTTTACCTGCACGATCGCGGACATGATAGGCCGCAACAAGACCGGCAAGCAGTTCATTACCGTCAACGGGGAAAGCATACTGCCGCCCACCCTGTTCACGCCCACCGAGCATTCTCTGGTAGCCGCAGTTTCTGCCGGCGGGCGTCTGTTGTTGTTCCTGCTGTCAGAGATGAAACACCTGCCCGCAGGTGGCAAGGGCGTGATCCTGATGGGCTTGGCCGAGGGCGACAGCCTGGCTGCGGCGAGCGTCATCAACCAGCCTGCCGTTACCATTGTCGGCATGCTGAATGGACGCGAACAGCAACTCTCGCTGTCGAGTGACACGCTGAAAGAGTGCTTCGGCGCCCGCGCACGTGGCGGCAAACCATTGCCTGGAAAGCTCAAGCCCATCCGTATCGAATAGGCTCCATCAGGGAGGTGACATGGATCACTACCAGACCGGCATCATGGATGCTGTTCCGTTACATGCGCGCCATCTGTTTTTCACCATCACGCCGGACGCCTCACCTGCCGGCGCCATGCGTGCTCTTGCCGCGATGGCCGATGGCAGCAACACGGTGGTCGGACTGGGACGCTCGCTGGTGCAAGCACTTGGCCACGACATCCCCGGCCTGCGGGTCTTTCCGCACTATGCGGGCGCAGGCGTGGACGTTCCTTCCACGCCTTATGCCCTGTGGTGCTGGCTGCGCGGGGATGATCGCGGCGACCTGGTTCATCGCACGCGCCAGATCGAACAGGCACTCTCCCCCACTCTGACATTGTCCCAAATTGTAGATGTCTTCAAATACAAGACCGGACTGGACCTGACCGGCTACGAAGATGGCACGGAAAACCCGCAAGGTGCCGATGCGCTGCAGGCGGCCCTGTCCCCCAACCATACGCCCGGCATCGAGGGTTCCAGTTTTGTGGCAATACAGCAATGGAAGCATGACCTCACGCACTTTGAAGCCATGCCGGCGGCGGAGCAGGATAACGTGATCGGACGGCACAAGGTGGACAACGAGGAGATTGAGGATGCGCCAGCCTCGGCTCACGTCAAGAGAACAGCGCAGGAAAGCTTCGATCCGGAGGCATTCGTGCTGCGCCGATCCATGCCCTGGGCAGAGGGCCGGCAAGCCGGCCTGATGTTTGTGGCGTTCGGCAAATCGTTGGAGGCTTACGAATCACTGCTGCGCCGCATGGTTGGAGCGGAAGATGGCATCGTTGATGGCCTGTTCCGTTTTACACGGCCCGTCTCGGGCAGCTATTTCTGGTGTCCGCCCATGCGCAATGGCCACCTTGATCTGCGTGCCATCGGGCTGTAGGCACTGGACTATTTCGCCCACTCCGCCAGCAGCGCACGCAGGGCAGCCTCGTTGACCGGGGTGGTCAGCGCAGCATCGATGCGCATACGCTCTTTCACCCGGTTCAGAGCCTCCTCATTGGCGGCCTCATAGAATACCAGCACCTTCACATCTTTCTCCAGCTGCACTGCTGCCAGCAGCGACTCCAGATTGCTCAGGCGATCGCGAAAATCGGACTGGAAATAGAAATCTGCCACGATCACGTCGGGCTTGATCTTGCGGATCAGCGAAACGGCCTTGCGCACCTGCCATTCGGCACTGACGTCAAAACCCAGCTCCTTGTAGATGGCAGGGAAACGGGCGTGCTCGATAAATTCGATCACGGTCAGCAGCTTTTTGGGGGATGAGGTCATGATCTTCCCGGCAATTGAAAGGCCGGCAGTTTAGCATCCACCTGCAGGCAGGATCAGAGCAACTTTTCGAATTCGGCCGCAGGCACCGGGCACGAGAAATAATAACCCTGGCCGTAATCACAGCCTGCGCTGGCAAGAAGATCTCGCTGTTCCGCGGTTTCCACGCCCTCGGCAATTACCTTGATGCCCAGCTTGTGGGCCATTACGATGATGGCCTCGCACAGCGCAAGGTCATCCGAGCCGCGAGTCATGTTCTGCACAAAAGACTGATCGATCTTCAAGAAGTCGATATCGAATTTCTTCAGATAGGCCAGCGAGGAATAACCGGTGCCAAAATCATCCAGCGAAATCTGAAGTCCGCTGCGGTGGAAAGAGAGCAATCGATCCGCAATTTCGCGGCGCGATTCCATCAGCAGGCCTTCGGTAATTTCCAGCACGATGCTGGACCCCGGTAATTCCTGCTTATCCAGATACTCTAACCAGCGCGCAAAGGTGGTTTCATCACTTCGGAACTGAACGGGCGATTTATTCACGCTGATCTGGAAATCCGCCGCATATTTGCTGCGCCATAGCTTGGCCTGCTGCGCCGACTGCATGAACACCCAATCCCCGATCTCGTTGATCAAGTTGGTTTCTTCGGCCAGTGGTATGAATTCTGTTGGGCTGATCAAGCCTTGGGCAGGGTGTTTCCAGCGCAGCAGGGCCTCGGCCTTGGTAATGTTGCCGCTGGCCAGCTCGACGATGGGCTGATAGTACACGTGCAGTTGCTGGCGGGGCAGCGCCAGTCGCAAGTCACTCAGCATGCGCAGGCGCTTTAGCGCCGCATCCTGCATCTCGCTGGTGAAATAGCTGAAACGATTGCGTCCTGCATTTTTGGCGGCGTACATGGCCTGATCTGCACACCTCAGCATATTTTCCGCATCGGTGGCGTCCGCAGGATAGAGCGCAATCCCGATACTGGCTGACACGTACATGGTCTCGTTGCCCAGATGAAACGGCCGCATCATGCTTTGCGTGATATGGTTGGCGATGCCCTCGGTTACACCACGATCACCGATTTCGGTAAGGATGATGGTGAACTCATCTCCCCCCAGGCGCGCCACGGTGTCTGATTCACGCACGCATTTATTGATGCGCTCAGCCGCTTCGATCAACAACGTGTCACCGACGGAGTGCCCCAGCGTGTCATTCACTTCCTTGAAGCGGTCCAAATCCACATACAGCAATGCAAACGGCAGGCCAGTGCGATGCGATTTCTTGATTTCCTGATCCAGCCGGTCCTGAAACAGGCGGCGATTGGGAAGTTTCGTCAAAGCATCGAAGTAGGCATGTTGCCGTATGAGGGCATCAGCCTGTTTCTGCTTGGATATGTCCATGAACAGCGCAACACGCTGGCGTACCTTGCCGTCATTCCCGTAGATCGTGTTGATGGTCAGCCATTCAAAATACTCTTCACCGTCCTTGCGCCGGTTGTGAATCTCACCCTGCCAGAAACCATGCACGTTCAATGCATGCCACATCAGCTGGTAGTACTCCTTGCTGTGCCGGCCCGAACTGAGCATCTTGGGATCCTTGCCCAGCACCTCTTCCGGCGAATAGCCCGTGATGCGGGTGAACGCGGGATTTACGGAGACGATCAGGTTTTCGGAATTGGTGACCAGCATGCCTTCACTGGTCGCCCCGTACACAGAATACGCCAGCTGCATCGATTCTTCCGCCGCCTTGCGACGCACTTCACGATCGAAATTGTCCAGCGCAAACGCAATATCTTTGGAAATCTCGTCCAGCAGGGCAATCGCTTCGGAATCAAACGCCTCTTCCTCTTCGTGATACACGGAAAGCACTGCAAATGGCTTGCCGCCACGCGGAATGGGGAACACTGCGGCCGAGGCCCAGCCAGCGTGGTTGGCACGGGTGTGCCAGGGTTGCGTCCACGCATTGCTCGTGTAATTATTGACCACGATATGCCGGTTTTCACGAAATGCGGTGCCGGTTGGCCCACGTCCTTCCGGCACGTCGGCACTGGCCGAGATTCTGATCCGGTCCAGATAATCCTGGCGCCGCCCAAAGCGGGCAACAGGTACGATCAACTGATTGCCCTCATCGAATTGCCCCACCCAGGCTAAGCGCATGCCGCCGAAGTCCACGGCAATCCGGCAGACCAGGGGAAACAGCTCATCCTGCCGTTCCATGCGGACGATCGCCTGATTGATCTCGCTCAAGGCCTTGTATAGCTTGGTCAGGCGCACACTGCGTGCCCTGGCAAGATCGCGTGCATTCATGATCAGCGCGACCATCAGGCCGACGAGCGTCAGCGCCAGTATGTAAAACCAGAAATTGAGCAGGCCACCTTGCACCAGGTCTGTGGCAAACAAGCCAGTCTTGTGCAGCGTCCCCAACAGGGCCTGCACCGCGGTCATGCTGATGATCAGCGTCGCACCGTGGCGGCCAAAGCGCAAGGCACCCCACACCACAAACATGAACATCCAGTAACCGCGGACCCCTACTCCTAGCGTGCTCTGAAACCAGCCGATGAAGATGACCTGTCCAGCCAGAAATGCCAGGCCGAAACAGGCCAGCAACTCCAGCGTGCGGCTGGGTTTCAGCCAATCTCGCGGCCAGCTGCGCCAAACCAAGATCAAGGGGGTAATCAGCGCGGCCCCAAAGGCGTCTCCCTGCCATTCCACAAGAAAGGCACGTGCGAGGGACTGGCCGTGCAGCAAACCCAATGCATCCAGCGCTGCCGAATTGATCAGGCCACTGACGACGGCACTGCCGAGGCCGGCCATAACCAGGAGCAGGTAATCGAGGGGGCGTGTCAGATTTACATCGAACCGGTTGGAACGTGTCAGCAGCCACTGGGCGAGCAACACCTGCACTGTATCCCCAGCTGCCATCAGGCAGGACACTTCCCAGGAACTCCCGGATTGAAGAGCCGCCACCAGGCTGCCGAGCAGGACAGCCGGCCAGTATTTGCGCCCGCCAATGACCAATGCTGCCAGGGCGACACCTGCTGGCGGCCAAATAATGGAATAGATTCCATTGACGGAGAAAAATTGCAGGACGAATCTGGAAAGCAGAGCCAGCAGTAAAGCCAGTCCCACCATGCGTGGCAGATCGTTCCAACGGTAAAAAAACAACGACTTCGCAGGCATAAGGCGTTTGCAGGCCGATAGTTGTCGCACATACTACCATTGCTTGACGCTGCCATCACCCGGAGAAAGGTGATGAAATCGCACACTCGAAGATCTAAATGAAAAAGCCCATCCGGAAGGACGGGCTTTTCAATTTTGTTGGTGGAGGCGGCGGGAATTGAACCCGCGTCCGCAAGCACTCTACAGGCAGTTCTACATACTTAGTCTGGTTATTTGATCTGATCTGGCAGACGCCAACCGACAGGCTGCTGACAGACGAGTCACCTTGAGTTTAGGGCTGTGCAAAGTAACCCTGCACAACACGATTCCGTGTAAATGACCTCACTCATCTCAACCTTGCGGTATCGAGCCCCTCCACGGACAGCAGGGTGTGAGGTCCAGCCTTAGGCGGCCAGAGCGTACTTTTCGTCGTTTGCGACTATTTGGTTTCCAGCTGATTTACGAGGTAGCGGGTCCTCGGTATGCCCTACACTGCTTTGCAACCTACGTCGAAGCCAGGTCGCCCCCGGTATCGATACT
>DATDDN010000041.1:0-15565 GCA_036523795.1 Gallionellaceae bacterium
GCATGGCCACCGTATGGCACGGCGTGGTCAACCCGCCACGCAGCCGCGAGGTGCGCGAATGGCGCTATGACGACAAACCGCCCGTACTGAAAAAAGGCGAAGAGATGGGCCGCTTCCTGCTCGGCTCCACCGTAGTGATGCTGTTCCCGAAAGACGTGCTGAAGTTCAACCCGACATGGGCGCCCGCAAAAGCCATACGCATGGGCGAGATGATGGGGACACACTGAACGCCGCAATGAACGCGCCCGCCGACAGCATCCTGCCCTTCCCTCCCATCACCAAGCAGCGCGCCCTGCGCATCGCGGCGCATGCCACCGGCCTGGGCAGCCAGCAACTTGGCTGCTTCAGCAAGAAACCAGCCGCCTGCAAAGTGCCCGAGTTCATTCCCAGAACGCTGTGCTGGTATGTATACGTGCCAGCCGAGCGTACACCCTACACGCAGCGCGACAGCCGACTGCTGATCATCTCCAGGGAAAACGGCAACATTCTTTACGACGGTCCCGCCGGCGACGGGGCATGAACGCACACTCGATGCGCCACTAACCTGCGGCTGCTTCAGCTCAGGATCACGCGCCCGGCAGTTCCATCGACGGTAACCTGCTGGCCGTTCTCCAGCGCTTCCAGGATGCCGCGCACGCTCATCACCGCCGGCAGGCCCACCTCGCGCGCCGTCACTGCACCATGAGACAACGGCCCCCCGCTTTCCGTCACCACTGCCGAGGCCTTGTAGAACAGCGGCGTCCAGGCCGGATTGGTGGTGCGCGCCACCAGCACCGCGCCCTGCGGAAAGAAGGCAAAATCGTCCTGTGACAGCACCTTGAATACCGCGCCGCTTGCAGTCCCGGGGCTGCCGGGCAAGCCGGCAAAACCGCCTTCGGCGGTCACGGCGGCCGCTGTCTTGCCCAACTCCCATTCCGGTGAGCGGTTGCGGTTCTCGATGTAGGCCTGCTTTTCCTTGCGGATATGTTCGGCCAGCAAATTCCACGTGGCAGGATCATTGGCGCTTACCGCCTGACCCATCTTTGCTGCGCTGGCGAAGAACACATCCATCGGCTCCTGCACCACGCCCATGCCGGCCAGCGTTTCGCCCAGGGCGCGCAGACCCCGGCGGAACGGCAAGGTAAGCCGCGTCGTCTGGTAGTGTTCGATATCGTCCAGCGCGGTGTACGCGCGTGCCAGGCGCAGCAGCTCCTGCACCGGGAAGCGCAGCTCCGCGGGCAGGCCGCCAACCAGCTGACGCTCGGTCTCGGCCATGGTGATCTTGAGCGTGCGCTCATTCTCGGCAGGATCTTCCAGCGTCGAATCCAGCATGACCTTCAAATTTTCAACGACGAGCCAGGGCGCCTCCAGCCAGGTCGGGAAATACGGGTCGAATTCGACCTCGCGATGGCCGTGATCCTGCAGAAAGCGCTGGAACATGGCAGCGATCTCCGGCGCTTCCTGGAAGCCGCCCGCAGCAAGGAACTCGCGCCCTTCCTGTTCACGCAGCTTTTGCGCGAGCGCGGGACGCTGGGCGATCTTGCGGGCGAGGCGATACAGCTCCTTGTTGACGAAACCGGTCTTGGTTTCGCAATAGGCCAGCAAGCGATCAAAACAGCCCGCTGCGGCCTCTTTGCCCACTGCCGCCTCGACGATGCTGAACACCAGCTTGTACAGGGTGCGCTGGGTGATCGAGATGGCAATGTTGGGCAGGAAATACTCGGCGCCCAGCTGCTTGACGCGCAACACGTAGTGCCACTGCTCGGCAACCGGGCGCCCTTTCAGCGGCTCCGCCATCAGCTCGCCCAGGCCCAGCAGATAGCGGTCCAGGTCGCGCGACCAGGCCAGCGGCAGGTTCTGCACCCAGGCGTAACGCTTGCGCAGCGCAGGCAGGGCCGCGACCAGCTCCGCCACCGAGCGCACGTTCAGCGCATTGGCGGTGCCTTCGGCATACACCTCCACCGCGTTCTGGTTGCCGTAGACATAGTTGCCGAACAAGGCGAACCACTTGCCGTGGTATGGCGGCAGGCCCATCAATTCGAATGAATAGGACAGCGATTGGTGAAAGCCCTCCTCCACCAGGTCCCACGCCAGCGGAGTGATCACCGAGGGGAAACGCTCGGCCGATTCATCGCGTGTCCAGCGCGGCGGAACGCGCGTTACCGGGCGCGCCTGCAACAGCCACAGGCGGCCGTCTTCAATTCCCCACTCGATGTCCTGCGGGTAGCCATAGAACGCCTCCACGCGACGCATCAACGCCGACAGATCGGCAAGCTCCTGCTCGCTCAGGCATGGCTTGTCCGCCTCATTTTCCGGGACGTGCTCGATCCGCGTGCCGGTCGTATCGGCGATGATTTTTTCCGCCTTGTGCGCGATGTTGGCGTCGCGTACCTGGCCGGTCTTCTTGTCCAGTATCCAGTGGTCTACCGCGCACTCGCCGCCCACCACCGATTCGCCCAGGCCGAAGTTGGCATCCAGCGATTGCTCGGAAGGATTACCGCTGACCGGGTTGATGCAGAAGCCCACCCCGGCCACGCGATTGAACGCCATCTTCTGCACCACCACGGCCATGGCGGAATCGAACAAGCCTATGCCGGCCTGCAGACGGTAGCTGATGGCACGCGCGCTCCACAGCGATATCCAGCAATCGCGTATCCGCGCCAGCACGTCCTCTGCACCGATGCAATTGAGGTAGGTCTCGTGTTGCCCCGCGAACGCCGCACCGCCCGTGTCTTCCGACGTTGCCGAACTGCGCACGGAAAATGCCGTCCCTGCGGGAAAGGTGGCCAGCGCCTGCCTGACCTGATCCAGCAATGAGGCGGGCAGCGGCTTGTCCGCCATGCGCGCGCACAGCTGCTGTGTCGCCCGCTCCAGCGACGCCAGGTCATCCAGCGGCAAGGCGCTGATCTCAAGCTTCAGTTCTTCTGCCTGATCCAGAAACAGGCGATACGCCTCGGGCGTCACGACCACCCCGAACGGAACCGGGAAGCCGCCCTGGGTCAGCTTCGCCAGGTTGGCGCCCTTGCCACCGGCAAGGTTCACGTCGAGCAGGCCGGGGTTGTTGAAATCAAGCAGCAGAGACATTGTCGGCATCCTTCAGGCTGGTGGAAATGGCGTAGCGGCGCGATTCGTACAGGGCAAACGTGGCCAGCGCGAAGCCGCACAGAACATCGATGAGATAGTGATAGCGCAAATACAGCGTGGAAAACCAGAGTCCCGCCACGGGCAGCAGGAGGTAAGCGAATTCGCGGCGGTGATGGCGCCATGCGAAGCCGAGGATGAACGTCGACACGGCGCAGTGCAGGCTCGGCCAGACATCCACACGGTTGCTGCCCTGCACCACCATCGTGCTGTTGAGCGCGGTGATCGGGCCACCGGTCAATTGCAGCTGGAACAGGTCTGCATGCGCCAGCCACGGGCCGGCTGCCGGCACCAGCAGGTAGCCGAGGAATCCCAGGCCATACACGGTAAACAGACCCGAGTAGAACTCGCCCAGCAATTCGCGCTGCCTGAAGAAGTAGCGCAGCAGGCTGAAGAACAGCAAAGGCATGAAGAAGATGTAACACAGACTGAGCACTTCGGTCAGCCAGGGCGTCGCAATATGCTGCAGCATCACCGAAGGCGTTTCACCCAGCAACGTGCGATCGATCGCCAGCAGCTGGTCGTCGAACCTCGTTTCGCGCAGTGCCGGCACCGCCCCTGCCATGGCCTGGTAGGACACGTTCATGCCCACCGCCAGGAAGGCGCATACCGCAGCCAGCCTGCGCCAGCTCGGCTGGCTCGTATGCCGCTTCCCGAGCCAGAGCATGGTGATCAGCATGATGCAGAACAACAAGGCCCACAGGGTCAGGTTAAGCACTTCGGCAATGGCGATGATCGCAAGGTAGGCACTGAAATAGCGCAAGGGCAGATCAAGCAATCTTTTCATGTGTCATCCAATCCATCAATTTGCGGTAGGCACCCAGCAAGGCTGGCCGCGCGCTGCGGTGCAACAGGCGGTTGCACAGCGCAACGGACAATTTGCGGAAGCGGTACCAAGCGGCCAGACCGACGGCGGTAAGCAGCCAATAGGACACCACGGCCGCCATGCCACAAGCCAGGAGCAGGAGCGCATTCGCGACGACCAGCCAGAGCAAGGCAACCGGCAGCGCCGCGACCATTCTCCAGAAAGCGATGACGTTGGCATCGTCGGGCAACTTCCGGCTCGCAACATGGCCTGCCAGCAGTACGGGCGCATTGAGCGCGGCGAAGGCGGCCACGAATGGTGCCAGCAACATCCAGTAAAGTGCATACAGCAGCCAAGGGCCGAGCGGAGTCAGAGGAACGCCCTGATGCAGGCAGAGGCGCTCGCGTTGCGAGATCTGCTCGAGTTCCCGCACTATCGTCACCAGCGCATCGGGCATGGCCTGTTCGAAATTTTTCAGTGCGCGCGCGTAGGGGGTCGGCGTGCCCAGCGTGCTGGCATACGCCAGCATCTCTGCCCTGCGCTGCGCTTCGGCAGACGCGAAGTTTGCGCCGACGGATTCCAGCCCCCGGGTGATGTGCTGATGCAGCGTCGCGACGTCGTCGCTCGCCTGAGGAAAAATCGGCTCGCCCACCACCACCTCTGCCCGGCTCTGCCAGACTGTCGGGTCTTCGTAGTGCACTGCCAGCGGCACGATGGCCGGCCGCACACCCGTGCCCAACGCGGCATGCAGAATTCTTGCCGCCCCCCGGTGATAGGGCAAATGCGCATGACCCAGCGTACTGGTGCCTTCCGGCATGATGAACAGCTGCCCGTCGCCCTTCAGCAAGTCTATGCAGTGCCGGGTGGCCTCGGTGTTATTGGCTTCAATGCCCCGGTTCCTGTCTTTGGTGCGTGCAACCGCTATCCCCTGGAACAGGAAACGCCCCAATGGCAGCCGATGCAGCTGCGCAGACACCATGGGCATGGCCGCCGGCACAGCCAAGGAATATGGCGCCGCGTCCAGCGCGCCGTTGCGGTGGGTTGCGACGAACAGGATCGGGCCGGAGGCAGGTATGCGCTCTTTCCCCACGACATCGACCCGATTGAAAGCCAGGCGCGCAATCAGGCGCCACAGCCAGTTATTGCTCAGGGGCCGGTTCATTGTATGCGGCACACCAGCGACACATCGCGATGGGCTGCGATATCCAACGGCAATATGGTGCCCTTGTGATTCCACGGAATCTGGATGCCCAGCCGGGAATAGGCATGGAAGACATATTCCGAACAGACAGTGGATTTATTGGCGCGCAGTTTGCCGAAGCGCAGCCCTGCCAGCTCCGCGATTTCGCGCAAACCAAGGCGCAGCAAACGGCGCAAGCTGTATGGGTGGCCAAGAATGTCCACCAGCTCCGACAGGAAGACGGTAGAGATTTCTTCTTCCCTGGCATCCAGCTCGGCGTGGCGCGCGATCAGCAGATGACCGGGGTAAGGCTTGCCGCTGCCATTCCAGTCCTTGAGATAACTGCTCAGGGGAACGACGCGAACGCCAAACGGCCATTCGGCCTCCAGCAACAGCAAGCGATCGATGGAGCGCATGCGAACCACCAGGGCCACATGGCTGTAAGGGCTCCCTGAGACCCTCTGGATGACGCGTGAAACCAGATTGGTGCCTGAACAGAACAGCAAATCGCCTGTATTGATCGTTGCACGCACCGCGTCGTAATTCTCGCTGGCCAGTTCACGGATGCCGGCCTGCTTCAATGGCACACTCAGACTCATTCCCCACCCTCAATCATCCGGCTGCGTGTCGTTGTCGTCCAATCTGCCTCTGTAATTTTTGTATTGGCGAGGCAGCCCGTACGATTCTGGAGGAGAAGATTGTTTGATGCAACAGGAAGATGCCAGGCAACCGGATATGCGCCGCACATACGGCGATGCGCCCCGGCTCGGCAGGTGCCATACCATGAATTGTCAGAATGATACGGAAGCGGACTGCGCAGCTGCTGTCCGGTCAGGCGTGCGCCCTGTGCCGCAATGCCCTGAACACCTGCACCAGCGCATAGACGACCAGCACCGGATCCAGCAGGTAGTTCCACAGGTTGTCCGATTCCAGCAGGTGCAGGTTGTAGGCCAGCAAGGGCAACAGCGGGATCACTGCCAGGGTGCGCCAGCGCTTCAGCCACGCGACGAGGGAAAGGGCGCACAGCACGGCCACCATGGCTTGCGGCGCGTAGCCCCAGCGGTAGGGGTCGATCGGGCCCATGCCCAGCGCGAGCGGATAGAACACTACGCCCGTCACCGCCGCTGCCACCAGCAATATCCTGCGCGTGTCACGTCCGAGCAAGGCATGGTGGCGGATGCGAAGCATCAGGCTATTCGCCAGCACCAGCAGCGTAAGCACGCTGAGGTCGCCGATCACGCTGCGCAGCCATTGCGCCGCAGTGGAACCGGCCAGCGGCACGGTGAAGCAAAGCACCAGCAACACCGTCAGCAGCACGTAACGCGTCAGAGGCTGCGTTACCAGGCGATTCAGCAGCATCACCAGCAACAGTGCCAGCACCAGCAACTGCCCCAGCCACGGCAACACGTCGAACAGCGCGCTCATGGCTTGCCTCCGTCTACCCAGCGGTCGTTGAAGGTCACTTGGCGGATGCGTTTGCGGTTCCAGGTATAGAGCAGGTGCATGGTGCCGTCGTGGCTGCGGATGAGATACGGATAGGAGAACTCTTCCTTGTCGGCCGACTGCTCGAAGTGGCGCACGATGTGCCAGCTCACGCCATCATCGCGCGATACCGCCAGCGCCAGGCTGCTGCGCCCGGCTTCCACGTCGTTGAACACCAGCAGCAGGCTGCCGTCCGGGCGGCGCAGGCCGGCCACGGCGGAATCAGGGTTGGGCAGCGCAAGCTCGCCGTGCACCGGCCAGCTTGCGCCGCCATCCGCGCTGCGGGCAAACAGCACATGGCCGGGGAACGGCCCGGTGTCGCGCATCAGCGCCAGCAGCTGATCCTGCGCCAGCGGCAGCAGCAGCGGCTGGATGGCGCGGCGGCCGTGGGTGATGCGCACCTTGTCGAGAATGCGGCCGTCGGCATCCACGCGCAGCAGCTCGGCAAATTTGCCGATGAACTCGTGGTACACCGGCAGCGCGATGCTGCCGTCGTCATAGGTCAGCGGCGCGCACTTGTTGAGCGTGCTGATGTTGAAGAACGGCGAGGTGATCAGGCGGCGCGGCGCATCCCAGCTCTGCCCTTCGTCGCTGGAGTGCATCACGTTCAGCGCAGAGCCGGCCCAGCCGCCCACCGACACGCTCACGTAATACAGCGAGAGGCCGTCCAGCGGCTCGCGCACCAGCACCGAGTTGCCCACGGTCTTGATGTGGCGTCCGAGTGCGGCCTGCGTTCCCGCTGCGCCGATGATGCGGCGCGGTTCGCTCCAGCGACGGGTCTGCGGCGAATAATCCGCGCCCCACAAGACCACGTCGGTGGCACCTTCGCGCGTGCCGCCGAACCAGGTGGCGAGCAGACCGCCATCGCGCGTCTCGATCACGTTGGCGCCGTGCACCGATGGCGTGGGGCAATTCTCGCAGGCATAGCCCATGCTCATGGCAGGCGCGCTGCCGTCGAGTGCGGTGGCCTCTCCCAGCAGCAGTCTGGGCGCAGCCTGCGGCGCGAGATAGCGGTTAAACAGCGGCACTGCCGCGGCCAGCAACAACACGCCGTAACCGGCATGCGTGAAGAAGGAGAACAGCCGCCGCTTCATCTGTCGCTCAGGCGTTCGCCCTGAGCCAGTCGCGCAGCTGGGCAAAGTCGTCCAGCAACGCGAGCGGCTTCAGCTCGCGCAATTGTTCGGAAGGATGCGCGCCGTGCGTCACGCCCACGGCATCCACCCCGGCGTTGATCGCCATCTGCAGGTCGTGCGTGGTGTCGCCTATCATCAGCGTGCGCTCGGGCATCACGCCCAGCTCGTCCATGATTTCGTGCAGCATGGCGGGGTTGGGCTTGGAATGGGTTTCGTCCGCCGTGCGCGAGGCGATGAAGCAATCCTCGATGCCCGAGGTCTTCAGCACGCGGCTAAGGCCTGCGCGGCTCTTGCCGGTGGCGATGGCCAGCATGAAGCCCTGCTGCTGCAGTTCGCGGATGGTGTTTTCGGCGTGGTCGAACAGCGGGATGGACTGATCCTGCGCCAGGAAATAGTGCTTGTAGCGCTCAACCAGCGCGCCGTGCAATTCTTCCGGCGCGCTGGGTATCGCATGGCGCAAGGCCTGTGACAGGCCCATGCCGATCACGTAGCGCGCGGCTTCATCGGTAGGGATGGGCAGGTTGAGGTCGCGTGCGGCAGACTGGATGGAAGTGGCGATCACCGCGGTGGAATCCATCACCGTGCCATCCCAGTCGAACACAATCAGATCGTAACGTTTGCTCATTTCAATGCAGCGGTAAGAGTAAATCGCAATCTTACCATCTATGGCCCGCATATCCGATGCATCCCCAGCCGGCGCGGCACACATTGCACAAAGACCAAATAAAGACTATATTCGGTCAACCCATAAAACGCCGGAACACCATGAAATACTCCACCCAGATCAAACCGATCAGCTACCTCAAGGCCCATACCGCCGAGATCGCCCATCAGCTCGCCGAGCAGCGCGTTCCCATGGTGATCACGCAGAATGGCGAGGCGAAGTTTGTGCTGCAGGATGTGGAAACGTTCGAGCAGACCCAGGAAACCATGGCCCTGCTCAAGATCCTGGCGCTCGGCAACCAGCAGATCGACAGCGGTAAAGCCACCCCGGCCAAATCTGCCATCCGCCAGCTGCGCGAGAAAAAGGCGCGAGGCTGATGCGTTATGAGGTCATGCTCACGGAACATGCCCTGCATGATCTTGAAGAGCTGTACGACTACATCGCCGCGCACGACGAGCCTGCCAGCGCCGACCACGTGCTCGACAGCCTGGAGGCCGTCATCGACAGCCTCTCCGATCATCCCGAACGCGGTTCGTACCCCAAGGAACTTATAAACCTGGGCATACGCGAATACCGGCAAGTATTTTTCAAACCCTATCGCGTCATCTACAGAGTCATCGGCAAGACGGTCTACATCATGCTGATCGCCGATGGCCGACGCGACATGGAAACCCTGCTGTCCCAACGAATGCTTACACCATGACCACTACCCCACCACGCTGGCTGCTGTATTGCCGCCCCGGCTTCGAACGCGACTGCCTGCAGGAATCGCAGGGCAAGGCCGTTGAAGATGCCGCCGACAGCGGCTTTATCATTATCGAAGGCAAGCCGCGCCTGAGCTATGACCAGCTCGCCTTTGCGCGCCAAATAATCAAGCTGCACGGCGAAATCGCCGAGCTGCCCGAGCGCGACCGCCTCACGCCCCTGCTCGCCGCCCTGCCCGAGGCGCCACAGAAATTCGGCACGCTGTGGCTGGAAACGCCCGACACCAACGAGGGCAAGACCCTCTCCGGCTTCACCAAGCGCTTCCAGCCGCTGCTGGAGGCCAGGCTGCGCGAATCCGGCCGCCTGGAGGACGACCCGCGCCTGCCGCGGCTGCATATCTTCTTTCCCGACAAGCAGCGCGCGCTGATCGGCAGCTCCGACCCGCGCAACAGCTCGCCCGCCCCCATGGGCATCGTGCGCATGCGCATGCCGTACGAAGCCCCCAGCCGCTCCACGCTCAAGCTGGCGGAAGCATTCGAGGTGTTCCTGTCGGACGAGGAAAAGCAGAACTGGCTCAAGGACGGCATGCACGCAGTAGACCTCGGCGCCGCCCCCGGCGGCTGGACCTGGCAGCTGGTGCAGCTGGGCATGAAGGTCACCGCAGTGGACAACGGCCCGCTCAAGGGCGTGGTGGCGGAACACCCCGCCGTGCGGCACCTGCGCGAGGACGGCTTCCGCTATCGCCCGCGCCATCCCGTGGACTGGCTGGTGTGCGACATGGTGGAACAGCCCGGCCGCGTGGCCGCACTGATTGCCGACTGGATCACCAGCGGGGCCACCTCTCGCGCCATCTTCAACCTCAAGCTGCCGATGAAGAAGCGCGTGAATGCGCTGCACGAGGCCCTGGCCGCCATCCGCGCCCAGCTCGACAAGAAGGGCATGAAATATCGCCTGGAGGCGCGGCAGCTGTACCACGATCGGGAAGAGGTCACAGTGTTTCTGGCGAAGCTGAAGCGTTGAGTCTGGGCATCCAGCCAAACTCAACCACGTAGGTCGGGTTAGGCCATGGCCGTAACCCGACGTTGCGAATTGTCGGGTTACGCTGCGCTCGACCTACATACTGGCCGCCATCCGCGCGCAGCTCGACAGGAAGGGTATGAAATACCGCCTGGAGGCGCGGCAGCTGTATCACGATCGGGAAGAGGTCACGATGTTTCTGGCGAAGCTGAGGCGCTGACTCTGGGCATACCAGCCAAATTCACCCACGTAGGTCGGGTTAGGCCATGGCCGTAACCCGACGTTGCGAATTGTCGGGTTACGCTGCGCTAACCCGACCTACATACTCGAAGAGGTTTTTGCATCCTTTGGGTGTCGGGCGATTGCCGCCTAGCCCCTATCGCGCAATACCCGGAGGGTACAAGAACCTCTTCGAGGTGAATTGCGCTCCTACGCCTTCCCGCATCTCAGAGGCTGCTCCTGTCGCTCAACGACACCAACGTAAGAGCCCGATTCATCGGGCGATTGCGCACCACCACCTGACAATCCCCATCGCGCACTACCCGAACCTCTTCGAGGTGAATTGCGCTCCTACCTGCCGCGCACCTCGAACGTCACGCTGTCCAGCTCCTGCCCTGCCGCATCCGACAACACCAGGCGGTGCTTGCCCGGCTGCGGCTTCCATAGAACCTGCCCGTCATCATTCGCCAACAAGGTGCCATCCAATGTCCAGCGCAGGTCCGGTGGCTGCGGCTTGGCGACGAATTCCACCAGCTGATGCCCAACGGGGATATCCGGGTCGAGGGCGATCAGGGTGCCCTTGCCGGGGTAGCTGATGTGCGGCGTGCGCGTGCTGTCCAGCGTGGTGTGGATGTTGAGCGGCTGCGGCTCGGTGCCGCTGATGAACCACTCCTTGCGCGCCGATTCCAGCGCGGTGTCGATATTCACCTCCTGCACCACCAGCCCGGCTGGCGGGCGCCGCTCGCGGCTGGGGCGGTTCTGGTGCAGGTAGTGGATGATGTCGCGCCAGATCGGCGCAGCGCCGGTGATGCCCGACACATCCCACATCGACGCCCCGGAATAATTACCCACCCATACGCCCACGGTGTAGCGGTCGGTAAAGCCCACGCACCAGTTGTCGCGCATGTCCTTGCTGGTGCCGGTCTTCACCGCGGCCCAGGTGCTCACCGCGAGCGGATTCTCCAGGCCGAAAGTCAGTGCGCGCGCATTGGGGTCGGAAAGAATGTCCGCCACGATAAAGCTGGCGCGCGCATCCAGCACGCGGCGGGCCTTCTGCACCGTCTCACCGGGGCGGAAGCGCACCGGCTTCCACACGCCGCCATTGGCCAGCGTGCGATAGGCATTGCTGAGCGTCAGCAGCGTCACCTCGCCCGAACCCAGCGCCAGCGAATAGCCGTAGAACTGCGCCGATTCGGTGAGGCTGTCCAGCCCCACGTCGCGCAGGCGGTTGTGGAAAGGCTCCAGCCCCACCAGCGCCAGCGTGCGCACCGCCGGCACGTTGAGCGAGGAAGCCAGCGCCACGCGCAGGCTGACCGGGCCCTTGAAATCCTTGTCGTAATTCTGCGGAATGTACAGGCCGGAAGGCGTAGTCAGGTTGAGCGGGCTGTCGTCGAGGATGGAGCCTGCGGTGAGCAGGCGTTTTTCCAGAGCCAGCTCGTACAGGAAGGGTTTGAGTGTGGAGCCGGCCTGGCGCTGCGCGGTGACGCCATCCACATCGCCCGCCGCCGAGAGCTTGCCGCTGCTGCCCACATAGGCGAGCACGTCGCCCGTGGCATTGTCGATCACCACCACCGCCGCGTCTTCCACGTTGCGCCCGGAGAGCTCCAGTAGATGCTCCTGCACGGACTCCAGCGCCACGCGCTGCAGGCCGCGGTCCAGCGTGGTGGACACGCTCTCGCCCGGCTTGGCCAGCAGGCGCCGCGCCAGGTGCGGCGCGAGGTTCTCCTGCGGCACCTGGTAGCTGCTCTCAAAGCTGGTGATGGCCAGGCCGTGCAGCACAGTGCAGTCCACATCCTGCGCGATGCTGCGCCCCAGCACGCAGGCGCGCTGGCTCACCTTGTCGCCGCTGGCATTGGGGCCGCGCAACAGTGCGGCCAGCAGCAGTGCCTCGTTGCGATTGAGGCCGGAAGGATGCTTGCCGAACAGGCGCTGCGAGGCGGCGTTGATGCCGATCAGTTCGCCGCGGAACGACACCAGGTTGAAATACGCTTCGAGGATCTGCGACTTGGTCCAGGTCTCTTCCAGCGCCTGCGCGGCGCCCACCTGGTCCCACTTCTGCAGCAGGCTGCGGCTGCCGTCCTTGCCCGGATGCAGGGCCGGGTCGAGCAGGCCCACCAGCTGCATGGTCAGCGTGCTGGCCCCGCGCACCTTGCTGCCGCGCCTCAGCATATTGTCCCAGGCGGCCGCCACCAGCGCCTTCCAGTCCACCCCGCCGTGTTCGTAGAAGTGTTTGTCCTCCGCCAGGATCAGCGTATCGCGCATCGCCAGCGAAAGGTCATCCAGCGCCACCCAGGGCAGGCGCAGCACCTTCTTGTCCAGGCGCAGCGTCTGCAGTGCCACGCCGTTGCGGTCTAGCAAGGTGGCGTCGGACGCGGCATAGGCGCGCTTGATTTCGTCGAAGGTGGGATAGGCTTGCGCCTGCAGTGGCAGCAGGCAGACGAACAACAGAGTGGGAATAAGCCAGCGGCAGCCAGCCCGCATCACCATGCCCCGCTGCGGAAACGATCGATTTCGCGCCTGTCTTTCTTGGTGGGGCGCCCCTCGCCGTGGCTGACCTGCTGCGCCTGCGCCTTGCGCTCGAAGGCCAGCGCCTCGCGCGCCTTGATGCTGTCCTCGGTCTCCCGATACAGCAGCTGTGCCTGCGGCGCCGGACCGCGCTTGTCAGACAGGCCGAGCACCTCCACCACAAAGGTGTAAGGCCCCAGCCGCACCGAAACCAGATTGCCCTGCATCAGCGCGCGCGAGGGCTTCACCCTCGCCTCGTTCACCAGCACCTTGCCGGACTCGATGGCGGTGATGGCCAGCGCACGCGTCTTGAAGAAGCGTGCAGCCCACAGCCACTTGTCGATGCGCTGCTTGTCGGTATCGGTGTCGTCCTGCTCGGCAAATCGGGAAACGCGTTTCATTGAATCGGGAAAAGAGTTGTTACGGACACCATTATGACAGCGGATCGGCAGAAAAGTTGTAGGGGAACCGTGTCGCCAATCCACCTACCGCCGGTCGACATCACCACTCCAGCCGCCCTGGCCCGCCAAACAGCACGCCGATGCTGATCGTCACCGTGGTGAAGCGATGCCCGCCCACCCAATACTGTTCGACGTCCAGCAAATGCACCCGGAATGTGTCGCCGCCAATCACGGCTCCCACGCCCAGCGCCAGCCCGGTGCCGCTGCCCTCAAGCGCCAGCGTCTTGTAATCCGCATTCACCAGCCCGGCCTTGAGCTGCAGCCAGTCCAGCCATTCATGCCTAGGCCGTGCCGTGGCCAACAGCGCGGTCGAATCGAAATACATGGTGGTATCGGAGGGATAGTCGTTGAACTTGCTCTTGTTGGTCCAGCCTTTGATCAGGTGCAGCTGGCCGCCCAGCGTCCAGTTCTGCGTCGCACCGCCCTCATAGCCGCCGATCAAATCCCAGCCCCCTTCAAAGCCGCTGTCATCGGCTGAGCTGGCGAAGCCGAGGCCGATGCCAAAATCGAGCGAACCGGCCCAGGACTGATTGATTCCGCCGGCAAGGGTTAGGCCGACCACAGTCAATACAGCAAGCAAATGCTTCATGGCTATTCCTCCTGAATGTGGCAATGCAAGGATCAAACTGGCCCAATCATCAAAACGGACTGCAAGTCTTACTATGATTGTGGATTGGGGATTTAGTTGTCAGTCATGGCAATTAGGGCGGCCGCCTACTGCTTTTCAAGGCAGCTGCAAGCCAGCCTTGTCTCCGGCTGTGCGCAAAGCCGAAATGATTGCCTGCTTGTCCTTGCCATTCCCGCCTTTCACGCTCCAGACGCTACGGTACACCTTGGGCAAGTCGATGCCATCGTTAACCGGGGACTCAAGTTCAGCAATGATGTTCCTCCTCGTAACTTGATCAACTCTGGCAAATGCCTCCAAAAAAGCGGCAGGACGCACCAGCAGCGCATGGAACAAGACCTCATTGAGCCATTCGCTTGTCTCCGCAGATGAAAGGCACCGGGAATTTGTTGCGTTCAATACCGCCGCCACCTGTCTCGGCGAAATACGTTTGCCGGCATTATCCGCATCGCGCAGTACCTGACTGCATGCCTCGTAGGTGCCCGGGGCCGCGGCCCCAACCGCGACTTGAGGCAGCATTGCAGAACAGACAAAAACAAAGAATGCAATTCTCATGCTCGGACTCCTCGAATACAGGGCTTCAATTGAGCGTCGTCATTGAAAACTTCGCTTGCAAGGCACGACCCCACATTTTTCCATGTCGTGGCGACCCTTGGTCGTTGGTGCAAATGCAGATAGTGGCATGACGTTGATAGGCGAATGTCATGTCGAGCCCGGCCTGCAGCACAGAAATGATTACTGAACGGGCAGCCGCATCACCTCAGACACCTCAAGCGAGCCGCCGATTTCCAGAAATGGGCAGGCTTGAGCGATCGATAGCGCGGCCTCCATAGAGTCTGCCTTGATCACCGAGAAGCCGGACATCGCACTCGTGCTGCCTTCCCTGACTGATCCATTGGAACTGACCGTACTGGTATCCTTCAATGGAATGGTAGGCACAACAAGTGCATCACCCAGCGATGACAGCCACTCCACATATTTCATATGGTGAAGTCTGGCCTCTTCCGGATTGGTTGGATGATTGCCGCCCAGATAGGCTAATACGTATTGTTTCATGTTTGATCCTTATCCCCATTTCAGCACTTGTTTCAATGATGCAACCGCCCTCGCATACCCGCTTGCAGGGCGCTTGTTTTCTATACAACTCAACAGAAAACGTTCTCTGCGTTCAGACATCCAGTCCTGTTTGTAAGAATCAATCTCGTCCACTCTGTCGGTATCGATCACATACTCCGTCAGGAAACTGGTCAGTATCGAACCCGTTGAATATTGCCTCCACGCCTTGTCATGCGCAAGCCTGAAGATGATTGCCTTGTTGCGGCATACAAACCAGAGCTGTGCGGCAACCGGCTGCGCCTGGATATACATGATCGCCAGCCTGGACCAGCCCGCTTGCGAAAAGGCACCTACAAAGCAATTCTGCAGGTCGGCATTCCTGACTTCATTCTGCTTCCAGCTGGCATTGTAGACCACATGGTAATCAGCCATGCGGCTCGGCACTTCCGCGCCGGTGAACAGGCGAATTTCATATCCGTGTTCGCGTTCGAGCTTGCGCTTCTTGCGGGCTATGGTGTTGAGCAGCGTGGCCGGCCTGCCGGCCATGTACTCCTGATACGACTGCCCCTGCAGGTGATGGACCCAGTTGTAGT
>DATDDN010000042.1:0-28424 GCA_036523795.1 Gallionellaceae bacterium
GGCAGCTATGGCCGATGATTGGACTTCGGCCGTTACGGACGGTTTCAGGAGAGAGTTTGTATGTCCGCTTAGGTCAGAACTGCGGTCGTGGTGAGATATGGGGCGATGTCTGCAGTGTGCCCATTGCGGTCATTAAATCTCGTTAATTCATTTCCCCAAACCAGACATTAGCTTCAGCTAAGGGGCGATGTGCCGCAGTTGACGCGTCCCGGTGCGCGGAGGGCGAAAGCCTGAGCGAAGAGTTGGGAGTTCATTTCTGCCCGATTATGGAACTGACGGCTTGTTTCCCAGCAGGACTTAGAAACTGCAAGAGCTGTACATAGGGAATAAAGAACGACTTCTCGCATCCGCCCCCCCAGGCTTCCTCGTCGAGATGAAGTCCTTCTTTATCAAGTGTGAGCGTGTAGTCTCCTTGCCCGCGGTAGCCCTCCGTGCATTCTGAAGACTCCTTAACGTTTCTGTAGAGGTACTCCTTCAGCTTTGGCGGCAATCGCGGATTGCTAGAACTGGCTCCAAGCCATTTCCAAAGGTCAACTTCTTCTCCAGTTCTTGTGCTCCAGGTTCGATACGTGTTTGAGATGCCGCTTCGTCCATAACCCGCAGCCGACACGTAGAAACGTACAGTGATAAAGTTTGCATCCCAGTACGTTGGCTCAGTGAGTCGCTCATCTACGGCGGGGTATCCGACGCGACCAAGGAATTCACGCCTCTGTTGAAAATATTCATCAATGGCTTCTTTGTTCTTATCGAGCTTCAGAAATGAATTGATTCGCTCAATCGCCTGGTCCGGGGCGAAAAGCTCTATTGTTTCCTGGCCGGCAAACCGCAGTTTTCGGTATGACCTGCCAGGAGAAAATTGAATGATCTTCGATGCTTCAACTCTAGGCGTGACTTCCAGATGTGTGTTATACGAGTCTCGGGCACACGCCGCGTCGTCGCCGCTCCCATCCACATAGCTAAGTTTGATAGGAAGGGTCTTATGGGTCTTGGGATTGCTCCATGTACCGATGACGATTCCATCGGCAGGAGCGCTTAGTTCCCACAGCCCCGTGTCATGTTCTTCGTGCCAATACGAGTCGTTGTCTCTGGTCGTCAAAGAAATGGGCGTCAGATAATCGACGTAGTAATAGCTCGCATACGAAGTCCAGCGTGATCCTCTATTGAAGCAAGCAATGATGGCCTTCGTGCCGATCGTACCGTTCCACACTCCCTGAGGAGGCATCGGACCCGCAAATACCGTGGTAGAAATAAGAAGAAATGCTACAACCGAAATACGAAGCATGATGGCTCCTAACATTCGCAGGCGGACGCACCCCTCAGTATATGCATTAATATAGGCACAGGATAAATATCTGCTTCTGGTTGGTTATTGCCGATCTTATTGCCAGGTTCATTTCAGGAAAGCAGCCGTTCGCCAAGGTCTGCAAGTGGGACATTGTGCTCATTGCCTCTTGGAAGCGCAAATGCCCGCCACGGCATTATAAGCAGCCGTCGAATCAATTGTTCTGCGCCATTCATCGCAGCCCCTCGCAGATGGCTTTGAATCCCACCCAGTAGCGTTCGACCAGCGTTCTGGCAAGTTGCTGGAGCCGCATTGGGTCTGCGGAGAGGGCACTGCGGATGCCTTGATCGATTCGATTCACTTCAACCGTGGCGGGCATGTTTCCTTCCTCCCAGGTGGCCGAGAATGCGGCCTGCTTGGTCGGTCGATCAGTCTGGTGCGGATGGATCAGGTTGATTCGCGGCAGGGCGTAAGCCATGGCAACGATCCGGCCGTGGAGGCTGCTTCCGCAATAGACATGGCTGTGCGCAAGCACGGCGCAGATGTCCCAGAGATTGAGGGACGTGAAGATACTGACTTGGGGAACATGCATGCGCGCCGCGGTGCGCCGGTAACAATCCAGGTCGTCATGCCAGGGCGCAGCACCCGCGCGGAAGAACACCACACCGTAGCCGGTTGCGGTTGCCGCCAGATCCAGTTGGGCGGCGATCTCCGTCAGGGTTGCATCATCGCCAAAATCGGAACTGAACTGCACTGCAATATATCCCTGCGGGAAGGCTGCAAGAATCCGGGCCACGCCGGCTTCCTGCGCATGCCGGTGAATTCTTTGTCCGAACAACTCGGCCACCATCACGGCGGGGTCGGGAATGAGCCGGGCGGCGATGCCGGCGGCCTCCAGCTGCGCGAGCGTTTGCCTGTCGCGCACGCTCACCGCATCCGCCGCCTTGAGATTGGCCAGCACCTCGGCGCGCATGGCTGGCTCAAGCATGCCGAGGTCCACGCCGCCAACGGCGTTGTAGACAATTCCGGAGTCGTGAGGAAACAGGCCGCGCGGCACGGTATAGGGTGCAAGTGAGGAAGTCCCCAGCATGCCGTGTACCCATTCCTGCCTTTCTTCCGGATGCCTGTCGAAATGCGCTATGGTCTTCTGCACCTCATCCGGCGGAAGCAGCATCACCGCTGCCTGCCAGGCTTCGCAGGTAAGGAGCTCGCCGCCGACGTGGATGATATTGGCAGGGCGTCCGCCCCAATCCGCGGCAAGCCCTGCGAGGGCCCGCACCCGATGTCCGCCAAGATCGCTCAGATCGCGCTCGGCCAGGCCGGCAAAGATCAGGTCATTTCTCTGCAGCAGGGCGGCAGCGATGTGAGGAAAGAGGAGGTCGCCAAAGTTGTGGCGGTCGAATGCGCCGAACAGAATGGTGGGCAGCGATGGCGACACGGTGGACATCATGCCGGGAATGATAAACCAGCTGCCATTCATATCGCGCCAAATAGTGTCGCGCAGCGTGTGACCACATTCTAAAGGGGGATATTCAGGTCATGCCCCTCGCATATTGCATGCCCATCTGATTGTTTATTTGAGCTTATAGGCTATGCATTCCGCAGGTCAGGGCGCCACTGAGAATTTGAGTCTGCGCTACATAATAAGCAATTCTACGTATACAGTTTTCCAGACGCATTGAGTAGCATGCAGTTCGGTTCGCAGTTCTCTAAAATCTTTCTTCAAGGAGTGAATTATGAATTTGCATTCGGAAAGCAATAACGTAATTGAACTCACAGTACGGTCCTTCAACGAGATCGAAAAGCAGCATGGGCGGCAACTTGCGGAACGGCATGAGCCGCCGACTCTCGTGCTGGATGAAGACGGCATGATCAAGGACTGCAGCAAATCCGCAGAAAGATTGTTTGGCTACCGGCTGAGCGAAATCATCTGGCAACATATTTCCTGCCTGTTTCCGCAATTTCAGGAAGTTGCATTGATCCAGAAAGGGAGAGTCAATCCGAAGTTCAACTATATCGCCCATTGCGGGCACATATTCCAGGGGCTCAACAAGCAAGGCCTGGCCATTCCCACCAAACTGAACTTCATCTGCCTGGAGCATGATGGGTTCTGCACCACCAAGCTGATACTCCGCCCGTCCTGCAACGAAGCCTGAAATTCCGATTGGGATCTTTGTGGATCAGAAATGGATTGAAAGGAGGCAAAAATGTCGCGTGCACTTGACAGGTTTACATTCTTTGTCGGGAACTATTTTTATTATCGCAAGAGAGGATTCGGCCTGAGAGAGGCATGGCATCTTGCCGGCGTGACGCTTCCTTGAGGCGCTGAGCCATTGGTGGTCCGCGGCGGGAGAAGGTAGTGCTCGTGCGGGCTTCACCGGCCTCGCAAGGGCGGCAGCCGGGTGCCTCAATCTGGTGGCGCGGTAGCAGGAACCGCCAGTCTGTTGGCATTATTTTTCTGTGCCCGCTCAATCCACCCCAGCCATTCATCCATCCCCATCCCGCTGGTTGCCGAGAGCTGTATGACTTCGATGTCCGGATTCACCCGGCGCGCATTGGCGATGGCGAGATCCACGTTAAAATTGAGGTAGGGCAGCAGGTCGCATTTGTTCAGTAGCATCAGGCGCGCGGCGCGGAACATGTCGGGGTATTTCAGCGGCTTGTCTTCGCCTTCGGTCACCGACAGCACCACCACCTTGCAGGCTTCGCCGAGGTCGAACGACGCGGGGCATACCAGGTTGCCAACGTTTTCGATGAACAGCACCGACTGATTCTTGAGGCTGAGCTGCTTCAAGGCCTGGCCCACCATGCCGGCATCGAGGTGGCAGCCCTTGCCAGTGTTGATCTGGATGGCCTCTACACCGGTGGCGCGGATGCGCTCGGCATCATTTTCGGTCTGCTGGTCGCCTTCGATCACGGCCACCGGCTTGCTGGCCTTGAGCATCTCGATGGTGCGCACCAGCAGGGTGGTCTTGCCCGAGCCTGGGCTGGAAACGAGGTTGAGCGCCAGCATGTGGCGTGCGTCGAAGAGGGCGCGGTTGCTGGCGGCCAGTGCATCGTTCTTGGCCAGCAGGTCGCGCTCGACCAGGATGCGGCGCGTGCTGGCGGGGTCGGGGTTGTGCAGGGCAGCGGCCGGCGGGGTATGGTTGTGTGCCTCCGCAGGCGGGACGGCATGGGGACGGAAGCTGAGCGGGCCGGCGGGTTTGCGCGCATGGCGTCTGGCCGCGGCCTTGCCGCCTATCAGTATTTCATCGCTGCCACATCCGCAGGTGGTGCACATTATTCATTCTCCTTGAAAAACCTTCACCACAGAGATACAGAGTTAAGGCAATAACACGCATCAATGAAGAGATGTAGGTCGGGTTAGCGTAGCGTAACCCGACATCCTCATCGGTAGCGAAAACATCCTGTCGGGTTACGCTGTGCTAACCCGACCTACGGGAGCTTTGGCTTATTCCACTTCCATATCCCGCACGCGCATCTCGTTGCCGCCGGTGATTTCCACCCGCGGGTCGCCGCATTCCGGGCACAGGCCGTAGCGTTCGCGCAGGGTAACATTTTTGCCGCACTGCATGCACCAGCCGGTGCCGGGGATTTCCACGATTTCCAGGCGTGCCCCCTCGGCCAGGCTGCCGCGGGTGACGGCGTCGAAGCAGAAGGCCATCGCCTCAGGTTCCACCGCAGACAGGGCGCCCACTTCCAGCACTACGCTGCGCACGCGACTGAAGGGCTGTACCCGGGCGGTTTCCTCGATAATTTGCAGTACGCTTTCGGCCAAAGACATTTCGTGCATATCAACCAATTCCCGCTTTGCTTAACAGGTGAAACGGACTACGATACCGTCAACAGACTTGCCTGGGGCGAGCCAACTTTGGAGCGGCTTTATGGTAGCAGATACGGACATGCATTCCAGCTATCTGGACCCGATACTGGCGCGGCATCGCAGCGATGCGAACGACCTTCTGCAGATCCTGCGCGAGGCACAGGAGCACTACGGCTACATCCACCCCGACGCCATCGCATACCTCAGTGCCCAGCTCAGGATTCCGCGCGTCAAGATCGAGGGGGTCGCCACCTTCTACAGCTTCCTTCATCTGCAGCCGCAGGGGCAGTACCGTGTGCTGTTTTCGGACAACATCACCGACCACATGCTGGGCAGCGCCGGGCTGCTGAAGCAGATGTGTCAGCAGCTGTGGGTGGAGCCGGGCAAGGTTTCGGAAGACGGCCTGGTCAGCGTGGATATCACTTCCTGCACCGGCATGTGCGACCAGGGCCCGGCCATGCTGGTGAACAATCTCGCCATCAACCGCCTGACGCCGGAGCGCATCGACACCATCTGCGCGCTGATCCGCCAGCGCGTGCCGCTCAACAAATGGCCGGCGGAATTCTTTGCCATCGAAGACAACATCCGCCGCAAGGACATTCTGCTCGACAGCGATTACCAGCCGGGGGCACCTCTTGCGGCCCTGCTCGCACGGGGTACGGTGGAAACCCTGCACGAGATCAAGGCCTCCAAGTTGCGCGGTCGCGGCGGCGCGGGATTTTTTACCGGCACCAAATGGGAATCCTGCCGCGCGGCGCACGGCGCGCACCATTACGTGGTGTGCAATGCCGACGAGGGTGAGCCGGGTACCTTCAAGGACCGTGTGCTGCTCAACGGCTATGCCGATCAGGTATTCGAGGGCATGACGCTGTGCGCGCGCATCATCGGCGCGCGCCGCGGCTTTCTCTACCTGCGCGGCGAATATCGCTACCTGCTCGACCACCTGCAGATCGTGCTGCAGCGCCGCCGCGAACAGCGCCTGCTCGGCAGCAGCATCCTTGGCTGCGCGGACTTCGATTTCGATATCGACATCCATCTCGGTGCCGGCGCCTATGTGTGTGGCGAGGAATCCGCACTCATCGAATCGCTGGAAGGCAAGCGCGGCACGCCGCGCAACCGCCCGCCGTTCCCGGTGACCAACGGCTATCTCGACCAGCCCACCGTGGTAAACAATGTGGAAACCTTTGCGGCCAGCAGCCTTATCGCGCTGCATGGCGGCGAATGGTATGCGGCTCGTGGCACGGCAACCTCCAGCGGTACCAAGCTGCTGTCGGTTTCAGGTGATTGCGAACGTCCCGGCATCTACGAATATCCGTTCGGCGTGACGGTGGCGGCAGTGCTGGCCGATTGCGGTGCGCACGATGTGCAGGCGGTGCAGGTGAGCGGCGCTGCAGGCGTGTGTCTTGCGCCTAGCGAATTCAGCCGGCGCATCGCCTTCGAGGACATTCCCACGGCCGGTGCCTTCATGGTGTTTGACCAGCGTCGCGACATGTTCGAGGTGGCGCGCAACTTCGTGCACTTCTTCGCCCATGAAAGCTGCGGCTTCTGCACGCCGTGCCGGGTCGGCACCTCACTGCTGAAGAACATGATGGACAAGCTCGCGCACAGCCAAGGCTCACCCTACGACTTCAATGAGATCGAAAAGCTCAACAAGCTGCTGCAGTCCATGAGCCACTGCGGCCTCGGGCACGCTGCGTGCAACCCGGTGCTGGATACCATCGCCAAGTTTCGTCCGGCGTATGAGCAGCGCATGCTGCACCAGGAATTTGAACCCGCTTTCAATCTTGACCATGCCCTGTTGCCCGCGCGCCAGATGACTGGGCGCGACGACCCTGCTGCCCATCTGGCGGGCGCACACCCGGGAGGCGCAGTATGAGCGAAATCAGCTTCAGCCTGGATGGCCAGACCATCACCTGTGTGGAGGGGCAGACCGTCATGCAGGCGGCGATCGCCGCGGGCGTGTACATCCCGCGCCTGTGCTACCACCCCGAATTCAAGCCGCATGGTTCGTGCAAGCTTTGCACCGTCAAGGTCAATGGCCGTCAGGTCGCCTCCTGCACGCAGAGCGCGCAGAGCGGCATGGTGGTGGAGAGCAACACCACAGAGCTCAATGACGAGCGTCGCGCGCTGCTGCAGATGCTGTTTGTGGAGGGCAACCATTTCTGCCCCTCATGCGAGCAGAGCGGCAATTGCCAGCTGCAGGCCACCGCCTATGCGCTCAACATGATGTCGTCGCACTACGACCATTTCTTCCCGGACCGCCCGGTGGATGCCTCGCATCCCGACTACCTGCTCGATTTCAACCGCTGCATTCTGTGCTCGCTGTGCATCCGCGCCAGCCGCGATGTGGACGGCAAGAACGTGTTCGGCCTGGCCGGGCGCGGTATCGATACCCGCCTGATCGTGAACGCCGCCTCCGGCCAGCTGGCCGATACCAACTTCACTGGGCAGGACAAGGCGGCGCACGTGTGCCCGGTGGGCGTCATCCTGAAAAAGCGCGTGGGTTTCAAAGTGCCCATCGGCCAGCGTACTTACGATCTGCAGCCGATCAACAGCACGCATGGCGCCGGGGAGGCGGGAAAATGAAAAACGCTGTCCGCAGATTTCGCAGATTGACGCAGATTAACGGCGTTGTTACCTCTTCTTCTCCGTTCGTGCTGAGCGTAGCTGGCATGGCCAGCGGAGTCGAAGCACTATCACCCTTCGACTCCGCTCCGCTACGCTCAGGGAGAACGGCTGTATTTGATTCAAGTAATCTGTTTAATCTGCGCAATCTGCGGACAAGAAATGTTGTCTGGCTTACACGAGACTTGATATGACTGTCCCCGCCAAACCCAAACTGAAAGTCGCCACCACCTCGCTGGCCGGCTGCTTCGGCTGCCACATGTCGCTGCTGGACATCGACGAGCGCCTGTTTGACCTGGTCGAGGTGGTGGAATTCGACCGTTCGCCGATCACCGACATCAAGCACATCGGCAGCTGCGACATCGGCTTCATCGAGGGGGGGCTGTGCAATAACGAGAACGTGCACGTGCTGCGCGAATTCCGCGCACACTGCAAGGTGCTTATTTCCGTGGGGGCGTGCGCCATCAACGGCGGCCTGCCCGCGCAGCGCAACCACCTGGAGCTGCCCATCATCCTGCAGGAGGTGTACCACACCAGTCCTGGCCTGGCCGCGGGCAGCGACATCCCCAACGACCCCGAGTTGCCGCTGCCGCTGGACAAGGTGTACCCGCTGCACGAGGTGGTGAAGATCGATTATTTCATTCCCGGTTGTCCGCCCTCGGGCGACGCGATCTGGAAAGTGCTGACCGACCTGCTCACCGGGCGTGAGCCGGAGCTGGGACACGGGTTGATTCACTATGACTGAAATTCAAAAACATATTCGGCACAGAGAAATCTGCGGGATGCAAACCGTTCTCTGTGTGCTCTGTGATCTATGTGGCAAAAAAAGGGGTTTGAATCATGAGCAACCTTGAGACTGCCACTAACCCGGAAAACCTGCGCCGCGTCGCCATCGACCCGCTGTCGCGCGTGGAAGGGCACGGCAAGGTCACGTTGCTGCTGGACGACAACAACCAGGTGCATCAGGTGCGCCTGCATATCGTCGAGTTCCGCGGTTTCGAGAAATTCATCCAGGGCAGGCCCTACTGGGAGGTGCCGGTGATGGTGCAGCGCCTGTGCGGCATCTGCCCGGTGAGCCACAATCTGGCGTCGTCCAAGGCGATGGACCACATCGTCGGCGCGAAGCGCCTGACCCCCACCGCAGAGAAGATCCGCCGCCTGATGCATTACGGCCAGATCCTGCAGTCGCATGCGCTGCACTTCTTCCACCTGTGTTCGCCCGATCTGTTGTTCGGCTTCGACAGCGATGTAGCCAGGCGCAACATCGTGGGCATTGCGGCGCAGTTTCCCGACACCGCACGCCGCGGCGTGCTGTTGCGCAAGTTCGGCCAGGAGGTGATCCGCCACACCGCCGGCAAGCGCATCCATGGCACCGGTTCGATTCCCGGCGGGGTGAACAAGTCGCTGAGCGTGGCCGAGCGCGATGAACTGCTGCAGGACATCTACCAGATGGTGGAGTGGAGCCGCGAGGCGGTGCATCTGATCAAGCTGATGCATCGTCAGAATCCGGCGCTGTATGACGGCTTCGGTGCCTTCCGCGCCAACATGATGTCCATCGTCGGCAACAACGGCGAGCTCGATCTCTACGACGGCAATCTGCGCGGGCGCGATGCCGACGGCCGGATCATGTTTGATGGTGCGGATTGCCAGCACTACTCGCGCCTGATCGAGGAAGAGGTCAAGCCGTGGACCTACATGAAATTTCCCTTCCTCAAGTCGATGGGCCGCGAGCAGGGCTGGTACCGCGTGGGGCCGCTGTCGCGCATACAGAACTGCGACAGCATCGCCACCCCGCTGGCCGAGATGGAACGGCGCGAATTCATCGAGTATGGTGCGGGTAGCCTGCTGCACGCGCCGCTGGCCTACCACTGGGCGCGCATGATAGAGATGCTGTGCGCCGCCGAGACGATCAAGGACCTGCTGCACGATGACGACATCCTCGGTACCGATCTGGTCACCAGCGGCGAGCGCGGTACCGAAGGCGTGGGCGTGATCGAGGCGCCGCGCGGCACGCTGATCCACCACTTCCGCGTGGACGAAAACGACCTGGTCACCATGTGCAACCTGATCGTCTCCACCACCCACAACAACCAGGCCATGAACGAGGCCGTGCGCCAGGTGGCGCGCACCTATCTCAACGGCCGCGAAATTACCGAGGGTCTGCTCAACCACATCGAGGTCGCGATTCGCGCCTTTGACCCCTGCCTGTCCTGCGCGACCCATGCGCTGGGCAAGATGCCGCTGCAGGTGGAGCTGCTGGATAGCGCAGGGAATCAGCTTTCCACGCTGACGCGCTCGGGTGACGGAGTGTGCAGCCTGTGACCGCGCCGCTGCTGATCTTTGCCGTGGGCAACGAGTCTCGCGGCGACGATGCGGTGGCGCCGCTGCTGCTGCGCCGCTTGCAGGCGGCAGGCATGGCAGCGCAGTGCGAGCTGGTGGAGGAATTCCAGCTGCAGGTGGAGAATACGCTGGATATGGTGGGAAGGGAGCTGGTGCTGCTGATTGATGCCGGCATAGACACCCCGGCACCGTTTGCGTTTTACCGCGCGGCCGTGAGCGCGGTGGGCAACCTGTACAGCCACGCGCTAAGCCCGGAAGCCCTGCTGACGCTGTATCAGCAGGTCCACAAGCAGCCTGCGCCGCCGCTGTTCGTGCTGTGCGTGCGCGGCGAGCAGTTCGAGCTGGGGGCGTCGTTGTCTGCGCAAGCGGTGGAAAACCTGGATGATGCGCTGCAATTTATACAGAGGCTGCTGCGCCATGCGGATGCAGAGGCCTGGGAGACCATGGTGAAGCAGATGATCATGGCAAGTGAACAATGTATTGCGTAGGTCGGGTTAGCCAGAAGGGCGTAACCCGACAAGAGTTCAGCGGCACATCGGGTTACGCTGGCGAACCCGACCTACCTGACTGCATGATGCAAAAGGGAACATAGAGGAAATCGATATGCTGCAAATACGAATTCATGGCCGTGGCGGGCAGGGGGTGGTGACGGCGGCGGAGATGCTTTCCATCGCTGCGTTCCTGCAGGGCAGCTATTCACAGGCTTTTCCCAGCTTCGGCTCGGAGCGCACCGGGGCGCCGGTGGTGTCGTTCTGCCGCATCTCGGACAAGGAAATCCGCCTGCGCGAGCCCATCATGCAGCCGGACGCCATCATCATCCAGGACCCGACCCTGCTGCACCAGGTGGACGTGTTCGGCGGGCTGAAGCCTTCCGGCCATGTGCTGATCAACACCGCGCACAACTTCGACAAGCTGGGCATCAGCGAGATCATCGGCGGGCGCCGGCTGGAGCGCATGTGCACGGTGCCGGCCAACGAGCTGGCAATCAAGTACGTGGGGCGGCCGATGCCCAATGCGGTGCTGCTGGGCGGCTTCGCCGCGCTTTCCGGCATCATCAGGCTGGAGTCGGTGGCGGCGGCGGTGCGCGAGAAGTTTTCCGGCAAGGTGGCCGATGGCAACATCGCCGCGGCGACCGCCGCTTACGAGCTGGTCAAACAGAAGATGCAGGAGGGCATTCATGCTTAAGCAATGCGAAGGCTCGCATGCCGTGGCCGAGGTAGTGGCGATGTGTCGCCCCGAGGTGATCTGCGCCTACCCGATTTCGCCGCAGACGCACATCGTCGAGGGGCTGGGCGAGCTGGTGAAATCCGGCAAGCTGCAGCCGTGCGAATTCATCAACGTCGAGTCCGAGTTTGCCGCCATGTCGGTGTCCATAGGTGCTTCCGCCGCCGGCGCGCGCACCTATACGGCGACGGCCTCGCAGGGGCTGCTGTTCATGGTGGAGGCGGTATACAACGCTTCCGGCCTGGGGTTGCCGGTGGTGATGACGGTGGCGAATCGCGCCATTGGCGCGCCCATCAACATCTGGAACGACCATTCCGACTCGATGTCGCAGCGTGACTGCGGCTGGATCCAGCTATTCGCCGAAAACAACCAGGAAGCCGCCGACCTGCACATCCAGGCCTTCCGCCTGGGCGAAGAGCTGTCGCTGCCGGTGATGGTGTGCATGGACGGTTTCATCCTCACCCATGCCTACGAGCGTGTGGACATCCCCACACAGGAGCAGGTGGATGTCTACCTGCCGCGCTTTGTGCCGCGCCAAGTGCTGGACCCGGACGAGCCGGTTTCCATTGGCGCCATGGTGGGGCCGGAGGCATTTACCGAAGTGCGTTACCTGGCGCACGCCAAGCAGATGCAGGCGCTGGAACTGATCCCCCACCTGTCCGGCGAGTTCAAGAAGATTTTCGGGCGCGATTCCGGCGGGCTGGTGCGGCCCTATCGCTGCGAGGACGCGGAGACCATCGTGGTGGCGCTGGGCTCGGTGCTGGGCACGCTGAAGGACACTGTAGACGAGCTGCGCGATGCGGGCCACAAGGTGGGCGTGCTCGGTATCGTGTCGTTCCGCCCCTTCCCGCTGCAGGCGGTGCGCGAAGTGCTGCAGCATGCCAGGCGCGTGGTGGTGCTGGAGAAGAGCCTGGCGGTGGGCATAGGCGGAATCGTGGCCACCGATGTGCGCATGGCGTTGTCCGGCCTGCATCTGCATGGCTACACGGTGATCGCGGGGCTGGGCGGCCGCGCCATCACCAAGGCATCGCTGCACAAGATGCTGCAGCAGGCCATGCGCGATGAGCTGGAACACCTGACCTTCCTCGATCTCGACCACAACCTGGTCAACCGCCAGCTGGAGCGCGAGCAGCAGAAGCGTCGCTCGGGGCCGATGGCGGAGAACATCTTGCGTGACGTTGGCACGGTTGCCTCACGTATCGCATAGGAGGGCGTATGGACACCTTTAAGAATTCAGAATTTTGGGATGCAGCGCAAGGCGCACGGCGCGCAGCGACTGAGAAAACGGATGAGTTTCGGTGCAGACTTACCTTCAGGTTAGTCGAAGCCACATATCAATTGGATAGGCGATGGAGCGAGCACCGTGCAACGCCGCGATGCGCCCAAAAAATGAATTATTAGAGGTGTCCACATGTCATTTCAGCCAGTGAAGTTCTATCAGACCGGCACCTTCACCATCGGCAACCGCCTGCTGGCGCCGGAACAGCGCACCGTGCAGGCCAATATGCAGCGCACCAACGGCCTCAACTCCGGCCACCGCGCCTGCCAGGGTTGCGGCGAGGCGCTGGGGGCACGTTATGCCATCGATGCGGCGATGCGCGCCAGCAACAACCAGCTGATTGCCGCCAATGCCACCGGCTGCCTGGAGGTGTTTTCCACGCCCTATCCGGAGACTTCCTGGCAGCTGCCGTGGATCCATTCACTGTTCGGCAACACCGCAGCGGTGGCCACCGGCATCGCCGCCGCAATGAAGGTGAAAGGGCGCAAGGAGGTGCGCGTGGTGGCGCAGGGTGGCGATGGCGGCACCACCGACATCGGCTTCGGCTGCCTTTCCGGCATGTTCGAGCGCAACGACGATGTGCTCTACATCTGCTACGACAACGAAGCCTATATGAACACCGGCGTGCAGCGCTCCAGCGCGACGCCGCCGGCCGCGCGCACGGCCACCACCATGCCGGTGGGGCCGCAACCTGGCAACGTGTTCGGCCAGGGCAAGAATCTGCCGCAGATCGCCATGGCCCACAACATTCCCTATGTGGCGACGGCCACCGTGGCCGACCTGCACGACCTCGAATACAAGGTGAGCAAGGCGATGGGCATGCATGGTGCGCGTTATATCCACATTTTTGTGCCGTGCCCACTGGGCTGGGGGGCGGCCTCGAACGACACCATCAAGCTGGCGCGTCTCGTCAAGGAAACCGGTTTGTTTGCAGTCTACGAGGCGGAGCATGGCGAGGTGACCGGTGTATCGAAGATCCGCAAGCAGGTGCCGGTGGAGGAGTATCTCAAGCTGCAGCGCCGCTTTGCCCACCTGTTTGGCAAGACGCCAGCCACGGAAACCATTGCGCGCATCCAAGCGATGGCGGAGCACAACATCCGCAAGTTCGGCTTGCTGGAAGAAGGAGCAGAGTGATGGACAAGCCTTTTGCAATCACGCTGGATGTAGGCTCATCCCTTGCCAACCATACCGGCTCCTGGCGCACCTCGCGCCCGCTGTACGTGGACCGGCTGCCGCCCTGCAATAACGCCTGCCCGTCCGGCGAGAACATCCAGGGCTGGCTGTATCACGCGGAAGGCGGCGACTACGAGGCGGCATGGCGCGTGCTGGTGCAGGACAATCCCCTGCCCGCGGTGATGGGGCGGGTGTGCTATCACCCCTGCGAATCGTCGTGCAACCGCGGCCAGTTCGATGCTGCGGTAGGCATCAATTCGGTGGAGCGCTTCCTGGGCGATGAGGCGATCCGGCGCGGCTGGAAATTCGAGCCGCCCAGGGCGGCTTCCGGCAAGAAGGTGCTGGTGGTAGGGGCAGGGCCATCCGGGCTGTCGGCCGCCTATCACCTGGCTCGCCTGGGCCACCAGGTCACCATCCATGATGCGGGCCCCATGGCGGGCGGCATGATGCGCTTCGGCATACCCAAGTACCGCCTGCCGCGCGACGTGCTGGACGCCGAGATCAAGCGCATCGTCGACATGGGGGTGACGCTCAGGCTCAACACGCGCGTCGACAACATCGCGCAGTCCATGCAGCAGGGTGGCTTTGATGCGGCCTTCCTCGCGGTGGGCGCGCATATCGGCAAGCGCACTTACATTCCAGCCGGCAGCGCGGCCAAGGTGCTGGATGCCGTGTCGGTGCTGCGTTCGATGGAAGGCGAAGACAAGCCGATGCTGGGGCGTCGCGTGGTGGTGTACGGTGGCGGCAACACCGCCATCGACGTGGCGCGCACGGCCAAACGGCTGGGCGCCACCGAGGCGATCATCGTGTACCGGCGTACGCGCGAGAAGATGCCCGCGCACGACTTCGAGGTGGAAGAGGCGCTGCAGGAAGGCATCATGATCAAGTGGCTGTCCACCATCAGGAACGTGGCAGATGCCGGCACCATCACCGTAGAGAAGATGCAGCTCGATGACCAGGGCTTTCCGCAGCCCACCGGCGAATTCGAAACGCTGGAGTCCGACTCCCTAGTGCTGGCGCTGGGGCAGGATGTGGACCTGTCGCTGCTGGACGACGTGCCGGGGCTGGAGGTCAAGGACGGCGTGGTGCAGGTGGGCAGCAACATGATGACAGGCCACCCCGGCATCTTTGCCGGCGGCGACATGGTGCCCTCCGAACGCACCGTCACGGTGGGCATAGGCCATGGCAAGAAGGCCGCGCGCCACATCGACGCCTGGCTACGCGGCACCACCTACGAGGCACCGCCCAAGCACGAGCTGGCCGACTTCGGGAAGCTCAATCCGTGGTATTACTCCGATGCGCCCAAGACGGTGCGCCCCATGCTGGAGGCTGTGCGCCGCCAATCCACCTTCGACGAGGTGCAATCCGGACTGGACGAGAAGAGCGCGCTGTTCGAGGCGCGTCGTTGCATGTCCTGCGGCAACTGCTTCGAGTGCGACAACTGCTACGGCGTGTGCCCGGACAATGCGGTGATCAAGCTGGGGCCGGGCAAGCGCTTCGAGTTCAACTACGACTATTGCAAGGGCTGCGGCCTGTGCGTGTCGGAGTGCCCGTGCGGCGCGATCAAGATGGTGCCGGAAGAGGTATGAGGCGGATGCCCCTGCAATTCAATAATCAGAAGTTGAAATAACATGTCCCAGCACTACCTCACCCCTTTGTTTGCCCCCCGCTCGGTCGCCGTGTTCGGCGCCAGCGACCGTGCAGATGCAGTTGGCCAGATCGTGTTCGCCAACATGCTGGCCAGCGGCTATCAGGGCGCGCTGTATCCGATCAACCCCAAGAGCGCCGAAGTGCAGGGGCGCAAGGCCTACACCTCGATCTTCCAGATCAGCGAGGCGGTCGAGCTGGTGGTGATTGCCACCCCGCCGCAGACCGTGCCGGACATCATCGAAGACTGCGGCAAACACGGGGTGAAGGCGGCGGTGATCATCACCGCAGGCTTCAGCGAAACGGGCGCAGCGGGCCAGGCGCTGGAGCGGGCCGTGCTGGACAATGCGCGCCGCTACAACATCCGCCTGGTGGGGCCGAATTGCCTGGGCGTGATGCGCCCGTCCATGGGGCTGAATGCCACCTTCAACAAGGGCAGCGCGAATAGCGGCAACCTGGCGTTCGTGTCGCAGTCGGGTGCCTTGTGCACCGCCATCCTGGACTGGGCGCAGAGCAACGACGTGGGTTTTTCCAGCGTGGTGTCGATGGGCTCTTCGGTCGACGTGGATTTCGGCGAGATTCTCGATTACCTGGTGTCCGACCAGCAGACGCAAAGCATCCTGCTGTACATCGAAGGCATCCGCAACGCGCGCAGTTTCATGAGCTCGATCCGTGCAGCGGCGCGCGCCAAGCCGGTGATCCTGGTGAAGGTGGGGCGGCATGCGGCTGGCTCAAAGGCGGCGCTGTCGCATACCGCCTCGCTGGTGGGATCGGACGACGTGTTCGATGCTGCGGTGCGCCGCGCCGGCGTGGTGCGGGTGCAGACCATCACGCAGCTGTTCTCGGCGGCCAAGGCGCTGTCCTGCGGCTTCCATCCCACCGGCAACCGTTTGTGCATCGTCACCAACGGCGGCGGGCCGGGGGTGATGGCCACCGACCGCGCGGCCGATCTTGGGCTGGAGATGGCTACGCTGTCGGATGCCACGATAGCGGCACTCAACGAGGTGTTGCCGCCCAGCTGGTCGCACGGCAACCCGGTGGACATTATCGGCGATGCGCAGGCGGACCGTTACCACCACGCCGTCAAGGCCTGCCTGGAAGACCCGAACGTGGATGGCGTGCTCACCATCCTCACGCCGCAGGCGATGACCAAACCGCTGGAGGCAGCCGAGGCCGTGATTGCGCTGGCCGGGCAATACAGCAAGCCGCTCCTGACCTGCTGGATGGGCGAGGGCCAGGTGTCGAGTTCGCGCGATGCCTTCAACCATGCCAGGCGCCCGCATTTCCGCACGCCGGAGCCGGCGGTGGAGGTGTTCTCGCACTTGTCGGCCTACCACCGCAACCAGCAGCTGCTGATACAGGTGCCGGGGCCGCTGTCGCACCATCTGGAGCCGGATGTGACGGGCGCGCGGCTGATCATCGAAGGGGCGCTGCTGGACCGGCGCAAGGTGCTCAACGAGATGGAGTCGAAGGCCTTGCTCGCCGCCTTCCACATTCCGGTGGCGCAGACCATGGTGGCACATTCGCCCGGTGAAGCACTGCTGCTGGCCGAGCAGCTGGGCTTCCCGGTGGCGATGAAGGTCAACTCGCGCGACATCACGCACAAGACCGATGCGGGCGGCGTGATGCTGAACCTGGCGAATGCGGCCGCCGTGCGCGCGGCCTACCACCAGATGATGGAGAACGTGCAGCGCAACCGCCCGGAGGCCCACCTGGACGGCGTCTCCATCGAGCCCATGGTGGTGAAGCCGAATGGGCGCGAGCTGATGGTGGGCGTGACCAGCGATCCGGTGTTCGGTCCGGTGATCGTGTTTGGCGCCGGCGGCACCACGGTGGAAGTGATGGGTGACCGCGCAGTTGCGTTGCCGCCGCTCAACACCTTCCTGGTGCAGGATCTGATCAAGGGCACGCATGTGTCGAAAATGCTGGGTGCGTTTCGCCACATGCCGCCGGCGCACATGGAAGCGCTGGAGAGCGTGCTGCTGCGCGTGTCGGAGATGGCGTGTGAATTGCCGATGCTGCTGGAGATGGACATCAACCCGCTGATCGTGGACGAAAGCGGTGCGCTGGCGGCGGATGCGCGCGTGGTGGTGACATTGCGCAAGCCCAGCGCGGACCGCTATGCGCACATGGCGATCTACCCGTATCCGACACACCTGATCAGCGGCTGGCAGCTGGCCGACGGCACCGACATCACCATACGGCCGATCCGCCCGGAGGACGCGCGCATCGAACAGGCCTTCGTGCGTGGCCTGTCGGAGGAATCGCGCTATTTCCGCTTCATGAACGGCGTGCAGGAGCTGAGCCAGTCCATGCTGGTGCGCTTCACGCAGATCGACTACAGCCGCGAGATGGCGCTGATCGCCGTGCACAAGGAACGGGACGAGGAGGTCGAGCTGGGCGTGGCGCGCTACGCCATCAACCCGGATGCGGAGAGCTGCGAGTTTGCACTGGTGATTGCGGACAGCATGCACAGCAAGGGGCTGGGGCAGCGGCTGATGACGGCGCTGATGGACGCCGCGCGCTCCAAGGGGCTGAAGGTGATACAGGGCGAGGTGCTGGCCAATAACGACCGCATGCTCAGGCTGATGGACCGGCTGGGCTTCAGCGTCAGCACCAGTGCGGAAGATAGCAGCATCAAGCTGGTCAGCAAGGTGCTGTGATGCTGACCGCCTACCTCACCCATCCTTCCTGCCTGAAGCACGACATGGGACACGACCATCCGGAGAGCCCGGCGCGCATCCATGCCATCGAAGATCAGCTGGTGGCCAGCGGGCTGTTGCACTTCCTCGACCAGCATGTGGCGCGTGCGGCAAGCCGGGAGGAGCTGGCGCGCGTGCACACGGGCGCGTACATCGATGCGATCTTCCGCGCGGCCCCCAGGGCTGGCATGGTGTATCTGGACGGCGACACGGCGATGAACCCGCATACGCTGGAAGCAGCGCTGCATGCCGCGGGCGCGGCGGCGCAGGCGGTGGACCTGGTGCTGTCGGGGCGCGCCGAGAATGCCTTCTGCAACGTCCGCCCGCCGGGCCACCACGCCGGGCGGGAGAGCGCGGCCGGCTTCTGCATCTTCAACAACGTGGCTGTGGCGGCAGCGCATGCGCTGGCGCAGCACGGCCTTGAGCGCGTGGCAATTGCGGACTTCGACGTGCACCATGGCAACGGCACCGAGGACATTTTTCACGACGATCCGCGCGTGATGTTGTGCTCCACCTTCCGCCATCCATATTATCCGCATGTGGGGGCGCGCAGCGGCAACGATCACATCATCAATGTGCCGCTGCCTGCGCGCACCGATGGCGCGGCGTTCCGCACCGCGGTCATGGAGAAGTGGATGCCTGCGCTGGAGCGCTTCAAGCCGCAGCTGCTGCTGATTTCGGCCGGTTTCGATGCGCACCGGGAGGATGAGATGGGCGGCTTTGCCCTGGGCGATGCCGATTACGTGTGGGTAAGCCAGCTGCTCAAGGATTTTGCCGCGCGTCATTGTGGGCGGCACATCGTGTCGGTGCTGGAAGGCGGCTATGCGCTGAGCGCGCTGGGACGTTGCGCACTGGCGCACATCCAGGTGCTGAGTCGTGCCTGAGCTAATGTTTGTCTGGGAGAAAAATCATCATTCCCAAATCGTTTAGCGTGAATCGTCCGCTTGAGGAAATCGCCCGGCTGCCGCCGCTCGGCATGGATGCGGGCAGCGTGGTCGACGATTTCCGTCGATATTTCAGCCATACCCTGGCGCGCGACAATGCCGGGCAGGCCGCGTTTTACCTCTATACCTCGCTGGCACTGGCCGTGCGCGACCGCCTGGTGGAGCGCTGGAAGGCGACGCAGGCCGCGTACGATGCGCAGGACTGCAAGCGCACGTTCTACCTGTCGCTGGAATTCCTGATGGGGCGGGCGCTGGGCAATGCCATGCTGAACCTGGAGCTGGATCCGCAACTCGCCACCGCGCTGCGCGAGCTGGGCGTGGCGCTGGAAGACCTGGTCGAGCTGGAGCATGACGCCGGATTGGGCAACGGCGGCCTGGGACGCCTGGCGGCCTGTTTCCTGGACAGCTGTGCAACCCTGCAATTGCCGGTGACGGGCTATGGGCTGCGCTATGAGTACGGCATGTTCCGCCAGAAGATCGAAAACGGTTACCAGATAGAAGAGCCTGACCACTGGCTGCGCGATGGCAATCCCTGGGAGATAGAGCGCCCGGAATATTCGGTGCGCATCCGTTTCGGCGGCCAGACCGAGCATGTACACGGGCCGGACGGCGTGCACCATGTATTGTGGAAATACACGCGCGACGTGATGGCTGTGCCCTTTGACGTGCCAGTGCCGGGCTATCGCAACGGCACGGTGAATACCCTGCGCCTGTGGAAGGCGGCGGCCACCGAAGAGTTCGATTTGAGCGAATTCAATGCGGGCAGTTATACCGAGGCGGTGGCCGCCAAGAACGAAGCGGAACACATCACCATGGTGCTGTATCCGAATGATGCCAGTGAGAACGGCAAGGAGCTGCGCCTGCGCCAGCAATATTTCCTCGCCTCGGCGAGCATGCAGGACGTGCTGCGTTCATGGGTGCGCAGGCATGGCCACGACTTCAGCCGCTTTGTCGAGAAAAACTGTTTCCAGCTGAACGACACCCATCCGGCCTGTGCCGTGCCCGAGCTGATGCGCCTGCTGATGGACGAGCACGGGCTGGGCTGGAATGCTGCCTGGGACATTACCTCGCGCTGCTTTGCCTATACCAACCACACCTTGCTGCCCGAGGCGCTGGAGTGCTGGTCCGTGCGCATGTTTGCGCGCCTGATGCCGCGCCTGATGGAAATCATCTACGAGATCAATGCGCGTTTCCAGGCCGAGGTGGCCAGGCGTTGGCCGGGGGACATGGAGCGGCTGCGGCGCATGTCCATCGTGGATGATGCGCATGATCCACGCATACACATGGCCCACCTGGCGGTGGTGGTGAGCTTCTCGGTGAACGGCGTGGCGGCGCTGCATTCACGCCTGTTGCAGCAGATATTGTTGCGCGATTTCTACGAGATGTGGCCACACAAGTTCCACAGCAAGACCAATGGCGTGACGCCGCGGCGCTGGCTGGCAGCGAGCAACCCGGCGCTGAGCGCACTGATTACGCGCACGGTGGGCGAGGGGTGGCTCACCGATCTGGACAGGCTGCGTGCACTCGCGGCCCATGTCGATGACGCAGCGTTCCGCAGCGAGTGGCGCACCATCAAGCTGCAGCAGAAGCAGCGCCTTGCCGAGCTGGTGCTGCGCGATTGCGGCGTGACGTTAGACACCAGGGCGCTGTTCGATGTGCAGGTGAAACGCATCCATGAATACAAGCGGCAGCTGCTGAATGTGCTGCACGTGATCCACCTGTATGACCGCATCAAGCGCGGCGACAGTGCCGAATGGACGCCGCGCTGCGTGCTGATCGGGGGCAAGGCGGCGCCAGGCTATGTCATGGCCAAGCGCATCATCAAGCTGGTGTCTGCGGTGGCCGAAACGGTCAATCGGGATGTGGATTGTGCAGGCAAACTGCAGCTGGTGTTCTACCCCGACTATCGCGTGTCGGCGATGGAGGTGATCTGCGCGGGGGCGGATCTGTCCGAGCAGATTTCCACGGCAGGCAAGGAGGCCTCGGGCACCGGCAACATGAAGTTCATGATGAATGGCGCGCTGACCATAGGCACGCTGGACGGGGCGAACATTGAAATCCGCGAGGAGGCGGGAGCGGAGAACTTCTTCCTGTTCGGCATGACTGCGGAGGAGGTGCTGGCCAGCAGGGATCGCTATGATCCGCTCGCGATCGTGGAAGCGGACGCGGACCTGCAGCGTGTGATGCAGCTGTTGCAGGCCAATCATTTCAACCCGTATGAGCCCGGCATTTTTGATCCGATTACGGAGTCCATCCTCAGTCGTCATGACCCATGGCGCACGGCCGGCGATTTCCGCAGCTATGTGGTGGCGCAACAGGCGGTGGCGCAGGCCTATCGCGATCAGGAAAAGTGGACGCGGATGAGCATCCTGAATTCGGCAGCATGCGGCAAGTTCTCCAGCGACCGCACCATCCGCGATTACAATCGCGACATCTGGCGGTTGCGCGAGGATGTGTAGACAGGGAAGGCCTTGATGAAAGTTCTGTTCGTTACTTCGGAGCTGTCTCCGCTGATCAAGACAGGGGGGCTGGCCGATGTCAGTGCGGCCCTGCCGGCGGCATTGCACGGCATGGGCGTAGATGTGCGCATCCTGCTGCCGGGTTACACGCAGGTGTTGAAGGCCGGTACGGCACTGAAAAGAGTGGCCCGCGTCGCCGGTCTGCCCGGCGAGCCTGATGTGAACCTGCTGCAGGGAGCGTTGCCGGATGGCGTGCCGTACTGGGTGATCGATTGCCCGGAAATGTTCCAGCGCGGCGCCGGCATCTACCTGGACGAACATGGGCAGGACTGGCCGGACAACGCCTTGCGCTTCGGCCTGCTGTCCAGGGTGGCAGCGCTGCTGGGGAGTGCCGCCACACCGCTGGCGTGGAAGCCGGATGTGGTGCACTGCAACGACTGGCAGAGTGCGCTGGCGCCGGCGTATCTGCATTACGCCAAAGGGGCTGCGCCATGTGTGATGACCATCCACAACCTGGCCTTCCAGGGTGTCTTCCCGCCTGACGTGCTGCCCGAGCTGGGCTTGCCATGGGATTGCTTCCAGCCCGAGGGAGTGGAGTTCTACGGCAACCTGTCATTCCTCAAGGCGGGACTGCATTACGCCAGGCACATCACCACGGTCAGCCCGAGCTATGCGGAAGAGATACAGGGGGACGAGCTGGGCTTTGGCCTGCAGGGCCTGCTGGCGAGCCGCCGAAAAACCCTGACCGGCATCCTTAATGGCATCGATACCGAGGAGTGGAACCCTGCGCACGACAAATACATCGCAGCGCCATACAGTGCGCAGGACATGGCTGGCAAGGCGGCCAACAAACGCGCGCTGCAGCAGCGCATGGGGCTGCAACTGCATGCAGAGACCCCTTTGCTGGGTCTGGTGAGCCGCTTCACTCATCAGAAAGGTTTGGATGTGGTGCTGGACATTGCGCCACAGCTGCTGGCGATGCCGCTGCAACTGGTATTCCTGGGCAGCGGGGATGCGGAGATACAGCGCCGTGTGCTGGATCTGGCGCGTCGCCATCCGGCGCAAGTGGGTGCATATGTCGGCTTTGATGAGGGGTTGTCGCACCAGATTGAGGCCGGCGCCGACATGTTCCTAATGCCCTCGCGCTTCGAGCCATGCGGCCTGAACCAGATGTATAGCCAGCGTTACGGCACGCCGCCACTGGTGCATGCGACCGGCGGGCTGAAGGATTCGGTAGTGGATTGCACGCCAGCCGCGCTGGCGCGAGGAGAAGCCAGCGGCTTCGTATTTGCCGGGATGACAGCGCAGGCGTTGCTGCAGGCGGTGCAGCGCGCGTTGGCGGCCTACCATGACAAAGCCGTCTGGTCAGCCTTGCAGCGCAATGGCATGGCGCGCGAATTCGGCTGGCAAAATAGTGCGTCTGCTTATCTGAAGGTGTATACGGGTTTGCTGGCTTGAGCGACACGGCAAGCCAACAGGCTGTTTTTGGTGTTTTTGGCTTGTTTTTACTGAAAAAATTCATAAACAAGCCGTTTTTTGTGCTTTGCCCCTGAAAAAGTCAGGGGTATGTGCGGTGTTTTTTGCCTTTTTTCAGAGATTCTTCTTGTTTTAGTCAACTTTGCCTCCATTTCCTCCTTGGTATCGGGGATGAATGCCCTGCCAGCCGCACCGTTTTGGCGTGCTCGGGTGTTTTTACCCCTCGATTCATGTATGATTGAGACGCTTCCATAACAGATGTGTCGGTGAAATTCCGGCCAGTTTGCCCGGTCACATGGATCAAGGAGTTCACACTCGTCGGGCCGTTATGGATTGGCAGATGCCGGGTTGTCTCCCGCCCGAATTGACGGGCTGAGCAGGGGAGCGATCCAGGTTGGCGTCCCTCACAGATATTCATTTACATTTATCAAGGAAAGTCAGTATGTCGAGCGTAGAAACCATAGGCACATTGGAGCGTCGTCTGAGTGCCTCCATCCCACAGCAACAGATTCGCGGAGAGGTTGAGGCTCGTTTGAAGCGCATGGGGCGCACCGCCAAGGTGCACGGCTTCCGTCCGGGCAAGGTGCCGTTCAAGATTCTGGAGCAGCAATATGGTGCGCAGGTGCACCAGGAGGTGCTGGGAGACAGCCTGCAGCGCTCTTTTGCCGAGGCTGCACAGCAGAACGCCCTGAAAGTGGCCGGCTATCCCCGCTTCGAGATCAAGACTGCGGACATCGATGCGCCGCAGATCGAATACAGCGCGACCTTCGAGGTTTATCCGGAAGTGGTGCTGGCCGACGCGTCCGCAGAGAGCATCGAGCGCGCAACATTCGCGCTGAGCGATGCCGATGTGGACAAGACTCTGGAAACCCTGCGCAAGCAGCGCGCGGTATTTGAGCCGGCGCAGCGCGCCGCAGCCAATGGCGACCAGGTGCGCATCGACTTCAGCGGCAAGCTGGATGGCGTGGTGTTTGACGGCGGTGAGGCCAAGGGCTTCGTCGTGGTGCTGGGGCAGGGCCGCATGCTGCCCGATTTCGAGAACGCCATCATCGGCATGAAGGCTGGCGAGACCAAGTCGTTCGACATGACTTTCCCCGAAAACTATCACGGCAAGGATGTGGCCGGAAAACAGGTGAACTTCACCATTACGCTGCATGAAGTGGCCGGTGCACGCCTGCCGGAACTGGATGCAGACTTCGTCAAGGGCATGGGAGTAGAGGATGGCGACCTGTCCAAGCTCAAGGCCGAGATCAAGGAAAACCTGAGTCGCGAAGCACAGCGCCGCATCAAGGCGCGCAACAAGGACACCGCCATGGAAGTGCTGCTCAGGCTGAGCCAGCTCGAAATTCCCAAGTCGCTGGTGGAAATCGAGTCGCACAACCTGCTGCGCCAGACCATGCATGACATGGAGTCTCGTGGCGTGAAGATTCCCAAGGGCATGGAACTGCCGACCGACATGTTTGCCGAACGTGCAACCAAGCGTATCAAGCTGGGTCTGATTCTGGACGAGCTGGTGCGCAAGAATCAGCTGGCACCCAAGCCTGAGCAGGTCAAGGCCATGGTGCAGGAGTTTGCACAGAGCTACGAGAAGCCGGAAGAGGTGGTGCGCTGGTACGCGACCGATGTGAACCGCATGCGCGAAGTGGAGAACCTGGTGCTGGAAGACAATGTGGTCGAGTGGCTGATGAAGAATGCCAAGGTGACTGAAAAAGCAGTCAGTTTTGATGAATTGATGGGGAATGCACAATGACTTTTGACGCATCGTTGAAGCAGGGTATGGAACCGCAGAACCTGGGCCTGGTGCCCATGGTGATCGAAACAAGTGGTCGCGGCGAACGTGCCTACGACATTTACTCTCGCCTGTTGAAGGAGCGAGTGATTTTCCTGGTTGGCCCGATCAATGATGCGATTGCCAACGTGGTGGTGGCGCAGCTGCTGTTCCTGGAGTCCGAGAATCCGGACAAGGACATCCATCTGTACATCAACTCGCCCGGCGGCTCCATTTCATCCGGTATGGCGATCTACGACACCATGCAGTTCATCAAGCCGAACGTCTCGACCCTGTGCATCGGCATGGCGGCCTCGATGGGTGCCTTCCTGCTGCAGGCGGGCGCCAAGGGCAAGCGTTTTGCGTTGCCCAACTCAACGGTGATGATTCATCAGCCGCTGGGAGGCTTCCAGGGGCAGGCATCCGATATCGAGATCCATGCCAAGTACATCCTGAGTCTGCGCGAGCGCCTGTACAAGCTGATGGCCGAGCATACCGGCCGCAGCGTGGATGAGATCGCGCGTGACAGTGAACGTGACAACTTCCTGACGGCTCCGGAAGCCCTGGAATACGGCCTGATCGACCAGATTCTGGAAAAGCGTTCGTAGATTGGCGAAATGTAATTAACTCTAAAGTGAGGATTTAAATGTCGTCGGACAACAACAAGAGTGACAAGCTGCTGTACTGCTCATTTTGCGGCAAGAGCCAGCATGAAGTGCGCAAGCTGATTGCCGGCCCTTCGGTGTTTGTGTGCGACGAATGCATTGCACTGTGCAACGACATCATTCGCGAGGAGTCGCTCAATGGTGAAGAAGTGGGCAAGCTCGACAAGACCGATCTGCCCGTGCCGCACGAGATTCGCAAGCATCTTGATGAGTACGTGATTGGCCAGGAACAGGCGAAGAAGATTCTGTCTGTTGCGGTATACAACCACTACAAGCGTTTACGCAGTTCTGCTACCGATGGCGTGGAGCTGTCAAAGAGCAACATCCTGCTGGTGGGCCCGACTGGCTCGGGCAAGACCCTGCTGGCGCAGACCATGGCACGCCTGCTGAATGTGCCGTTCGTGATGGCCGATGCCACCACGCTGACTGAAGCCGGTTATGTGGGCGAGGACGTCGAGAACATCATCCAGAAGCTGCTGCAGGCATGCGACTACGACGTAGAACGGGCTCAACGGGGTATCGTCTACATTGACGAGATCGACAAGATTTCGCGCAAATCCGATAACCCGTCGATCACTCGCGACGTGTCTGGCGAGGGCGTGCAACAGGCACTGCTCAAACTGATTGAAGGCACCAAGGCATCCATCCCTCCGCAAGGCGGGCGCAAGCACCCCAACACCGAATTCCTGCAGGTGGATACGTCCAACATCCTGTTTGTGTGCGGTGGCGCGTTCGATGGTCTGGAGAAGGTGATTCGCAATCGTTCCGAAAAGGCGGGCATTGGCTTCGGTGCCAACCTGGCGAAGCGCGATGACAAGAAAGGCGTAGGTGAGATCCTGCGCGATGTGGAGCCGGAAGATCTGATCAAGTTCGGCCTGATTCCGGAGTTTGTCGGCCGCCTGCCGGTGGTGGCGACACTGGAAGAACTGGACGAAGCCGCATTGATCCAGATTCTGACCGAGCCGAAAAATGCATTGACCAAGCAATACCAGAAGTTGTTCGCCATGGAAGGCGTCGAACTGGAGTTCCGCGAAGGTGTGCTGCATGCGATCGCCAGGAAGGCACTGGCGCGCAAGGCGGGTGCGCGCGGTTTGCGTTCCATCCTGGAGCACGCCTTGCTTGACATCATGTTCGACTTGCCCTCCATGGACAATGTCAGCAAGGTGATTCTCGACGAAAACGGTACCAATGGCGAAATCAAGCCTATTGTGGTCTACGCGGATTCTGTGAAAGCCGCGTAATTACTGGTACTTATGGGGCGGGCTTGCATTTCCGGGTTCTGCCCCCATCTGACCAGCAATGTTAACTCTATAGAGAGAGAAAGACTGCCATGTCAGAACTCAACGATACAGCCCCAACTCCCGGCCTGCTCCCCCTTTTGCCACTGCGTGATGTGGTGGTGTTTCCGCACATGGTCATTCCGCTATTTGTCGGGCGTGCAAAATCCATCAAGGCGCTCGAATCCGCCATGGAGGCGGGGATCAACATCGTCCTGGTGGCGCAGAAATCTGCGGCCAAGGACGAGCCAGCCATTGACGACATGTATCGCATCGGCAGCGTGGCCAATATCCTGCAGATGCTGAAGCTGCCTGATGGCACCGTGAAGGTGCTGGTGGAAGGTACGCAACGCGCGAAGGTGGTGCGCGTGCAGGATGACAAACAGCATTTTGATGCGGAGATCGAGCTGGTGCCGGTGGATGAGGGTCTTGGCGCCGAAGCCGAAGCCATGCGTCGTGCCCTGATCAACCAGTTTGACCAGTACGTCAAACTCAACAAGAAGATTCCGCCGGAAATCCTGACCTCGCTGGCCGGCATCGATGACGCCGGCCGCCTGGCCGACACCATCGCCGCACATTTGCCGCTGAAGCTGGAGCAGAAGCAGGAGGTGCTGGAGATTTTCGACGTGCGCAAACGTCTGGAACATCTGTTGGGCCTGCTGGAGGCGGAGCTGGATATCCTGCAGGTTGAAAAGCGCATCCGTGGCCGCGTGAAGCGCCAGATGGAAAAGAGTCAGCGCGAGTATTACCTGAACGAGCAGGTCAAGGCTATCCAGAAGGAGCTCGGTGAAGGCGAAGAGGGTGCCGACATCGACGAAATGGAGAAAAAGATCAAGGCTGCGCACATGCCCAAGGATGCGCGCGCCAAGGCCGAGTCCGAACTGAAGAAGCTGAAGCTGATGTCGCCCATGTCGGCTGAAGCGACCGTGGTGCGCAACTACATCGACGTGCTTCTCGGTTTGCCCTGGAAGAAGAAAACCAAGATCAGCAATGACCTGAAGGCAGCAGAAGAAGTGCTGGAAAAGGACCATTACGGTCTGGAAAAGGTGAAAGAGCGCATCGTCGAGTATCTCGCCGTGCAGCAGCGTGTGGACAAGATGAAGGCCCCGATCCTGTGCCTGGTCGGTCCGCCCGGCGTGGGCAAGACCTCGCTCGGTCAATCCATTGCACGTGCCACCAACCGCAAGTTTGTGCGCATGTCCCTGGGCGGCGTTCGTGACGAGTCCGAGATTCGCGGCCATCGCCGCACCTATATCGGCTCGATGCCTGGCAAGATCCTGCAGAACAGGAGCAAGGTCGGGGTAAAGAATCCCTTGTTCCTGCTGGATGAAGTGGACAAGATGGGGATGGACTTCCGCGGCGATCCGTCATCGGCGCTGCTGGAGGTGCTGGATCCTGAGCAGAATCATACCTTCGTCGATCACTACGTCGAAGTTGAGTATGACCTTTCAGACGTGATGTTCGTGGCGACTGCCAACAGCATGAACATCCCGGGGCCATTGCTTGATCGCATGGAAATCATTCATGTATCCAGCTACACCGAGGATGAGAAGGTCAACATTGCCAGCCGTTATCTGATTCCGAAGGCGATCAAGAATAACGGCCTGAAGGCGGACGAGATCAACATTTCGGAGAGTGCCATCCGCGATGTGCTGCGTTACTACGTGCGTGAGGCAGGTGTGCGCGGCCTCGACCGTGAACTTTCAAAAATTTGCCGCAAGGTCGTCAAGGCCCAGGCGC